>JAJBTL010000219.1 GCA_020860865.1 Planctomycetota bacterium
GTGACACCGTTTTCCCGGATAGACTGGACCCAGACATTGGCGATCCGTTTTTGCGCGGCGGACTCGACCGGGACGGCGTGGTGCTCGGTGTCTTCGCCGGCTTCGCAGGAGGCGAGGACGAGTTCCCGGAGGCGGCGGTTCCGGGGGCCGAATAGTTCGCCGCCGCCGGTGGCGGAATCGGGGAAGACTTCCCGGCCCTTCTGGTTGACGAAACGGACAGTGGACTTGGTGTCGAGGATGAGGATGGCGATGGGGAGATCCCGGAGCATAGCCTCGGTGTAGCGCATGAGTTCGAGGAACTTTTCCTGGCTGGAAACGTGCTCGTTCTGACGCTCGAGATGGCTGTAGCAGAGGCTGATGAGATTGAGCCGTTCCATCGTGCTGGCGGCGGAGGTGAGGATGAGCCGGCCCTGGCGCATGACGGAAACGCGTCCGGCAAAGTTGAGGGCGTCGCCGACGTTGTGGGTGATGAACAGGACCGCCATGCCCTGGTCGACATGGACGCGGACGAGATCGAGGACGCGGCTGAACGACGGCTGGCTCAGTTCTTCAATCGCTTCGTCCATGACGAGAAGGTCGGGGCTTTGGAACAGCTTCGACAGGATTTCCACCACCGACCAGAGGTCGCGGGGCGCCTCCAGCATGGTGTCGCCGAGGGGCAGGACGACGCCGTGGCGGTCGAGCCATTCCTGGACGCGGACGCGGTTTTTCCGCCGGGGAAACAGGCCGAGCCAATGCGACTTGTCGCCGGAGACGAGGTTGTCGAGAACGGTCATCCGGGGATAGATGCGCGGCCGGGCCGAGACATGGGCGATACGGAGCTTCCGGGCCCGGGCCGGGGTGAGGAACGGGTACGGCGTGCCGCCCGCCACCACCTGGCCGCTGTCCGGGTCGGTGAGGCCGGCCATGATGGCGCCGACGGTGGACTTCCCGGAATGGCGGGCGCCGACAAGGGCGTGGACCTCGCCCGGCTGGACGGTGAGGGTGACGTCCTGAAGGGCCGGGTGCATGCCGTAGGAAAAGGAGACGTTCCGGAGGCCGAAACCGCCGCGTCCGGCCGGCAGGGTGGTGTCGGCCGGGAAAACGCTCCGGGAAATCGGGTCGTGGCCGGGGACCGGCGGGTCAGGAGAGGCCATAGCGTTCCAACTTGTAATAGAGGGAGCGGACGCTGATGCCGAGGCGTTCGGCCGCCTTCCGGCGGTTGCCGCCGACTTCGGCGAGGACATTCCGGAGCGCGACCTTTTCCACATCCTCGAGGCGGCCGGACTGGGAACCGGCGGCGATCCGGCCGGATGCCGCGCCGGCGGCCGTGGAGGGCGCGGCGGATTCGGTCGTGGGCGCCGCCGTCACCGAATTCGGCAGATCGGCGACGTCGATAATCATGCCGGGCGTCAGGAGGGCGCAGACCTTGACCATGTTCTTGAGTTCCCGGACGTTCCCGGGCCAGGCGTAGGCGAGGAGGCGTTTTTCCGCCTCGACGGAAAAGCGCTTTTTCCCTTCCCGCTCCGGCATGACGGCGAGGAAATGGCGGATAAGGACGGGGACGTCCTCCGGCCGATCCCGGAGCGGCGGAATGTCAAGGTGGAGGGCGTTTATCCGGTAGAGAAGGTCGTTCCGGAACAGGCCTTGTTCCACCAGCGCGGCCGGGTTCCGGTTGGTCGAGGCGACGACGCGGACATCGACGCGGCGTTCGCGGCGGCCGCCGACAAGGCGGATGAACGAGCTTTCGAGGGTGCGGAGGAGCTTGGCCTGGATGGCCATGGACATGTCGCCGATTTCGGCGAGGTGGAGGGTGCCGCCGTCGGCCTGTTCGAAATAGCCGGCGTGGTCGTCGTCGGCGCCGGTGAAGGAGCCTTTGGTGTGGCCGAACAGTTCGGACTCGGCCAGGGAGTCGACGATGGCGGAACAGTTGACGCGGACGAGGGGCTTGGCGGCGCGGCGCGAACGGGCGTGGATATAGTCGACAATCAGTTCCTTGCCGGTGCCGCTCTCGCCGGTGACGAGGACCGGGATGTCGGTGGCGGCGGCGTTGGCGGCCTGGCGGAGGAGGTTGTCCATGGCGGGGCTGGCGTAGACAAGCCCGGCAGCGGCGGCGGTCCGCTGCGAGTCGGCGGCCGGTGCGGCCGGGTCGGAGGCGGCGACGGCGCCGGCACCAGTGGCGGCGGCGGTCCCCGCCTCGGCACCGGCGGCGGAGTCGGCGCGGCTGGAGGCGATGGCTTTTCGGACGACCTGGTCGAGTTGTTTGAAGTCGAGGGGTTTGGCGAGGAAGTCGTAGGCGCCCAATTTCATCGCCGCCACCGCCGCTTCGAGGGTGCCGAAGCCGGATATGAAGACGACGGGGAGGGCCGGGCGGAGGCGCATCAGTTCCCGCATGACGTCGAGGCCGCTTTCGGAGCCGAGGGAGAGGTCGATGATGGCGGCGCTGAGGCGGTTCGCGGCGGCGGCGCCGAGGGCGGCGTCCTTGTCCGGCGCCCAGTGGCAGGTCAGGCCGTTCTTCTGGAAGTTGATGGCGAGGCTTTGAAAGACCCGTTCGTTGTCGTCGACAATGAGTATTTCGTCCGTCATGGTGGATGTCCTCATTCGCGCCGCTTGGGCGGCAGGCCGTCGATGAGCCAGTCCCAGCGCAGGTTGAAGGCATGGACGGCGGCGGCCAGCCGCCCCCAGGGCACTTGTGCCCGGTTTTGCTTCCAGCTATTGACCATGCCGTCGGTAACGCCAAGCATCCTGGCGATGTCAATCTGTTTCACGCGCGGGAACAGCGAGAAAAACCTCCTGTTTATCTTCTCCGTCGGAAAGATGGGATCTAAAGACCGTGGCCTCTTCGCCGGTTTGACGCTTTCCTTTGGCTCGACGCCTTCGAGAAGCCAATCCCAACTGATGGCCTGACTATCGGACAGATATTTCATTTTACTCCATGGCAGAGCGCCTTGGGTACGCCATTGCACGACATTTACCCGAGAGACTTGGAAGAGTTTCGCCAAAGCCAGCTTGGAAAGACCGGGATAACAGGATAAAAATCGGGCGCCGATAGCGTGTCTATCGAGTTTCCTTTCCGGGAGAAGTGTAAATGATTGATAAGGAATTACGTTGACTTCGTTCTGGTTGTTGCTACGATACTGTGGTGCGAGTCCGTCAAGAAGCCAGTTCCAGTTGACCCCGAAGGTGTCGACGGCGTACTCAAGCCAGCGCCAAGGGACGCGATATCTATAGCAAACCCAATTGCTGACGACACACACCGTCAGACCCAGTTGTTGGGCGATTTCACTTTGGCCGAGACCTGCGAAGAGGGAAAGAAACCGATTGTTTACCTTTTTTGTCGGAAACTTCGGGTTGAAGTTTTGTGCAGGTGTTTTCCCGCTATATTTATCGCCAAAGCCGTCAAGGAGCCAGTCCCAGCTAATTCCCTGGCTGTCGGAAAGCTTTTTCAGCATCTTCCACGGCACTTGGCCCTTGGTCTTCCAGGTGACCACATAGGATTCGGTGGCTTGGAAAAATCGCGCGGCTTCGCTCCAGGACATCTTCGGGTAACACGAAAAGAACCGTTCGCCAACCGCCATTTTGTCTATCATATTTCTTTAGGCCCGTCTAATATTTTTTGATTATGACTATTGACATTTCTGATTAATCGAGTATAGTGACCATGTAGTGCTTCAGTGCCGTTCGGCCATATACTCAACGTGGGCGTACGCGCTGTACTTCACCAGTAGAGCGCGGGGACTCCCTGGTGGTTGGTAGAAACGCGACACATCACGGCTTCTCTCTCGTGAGAATGCCGCATGGTACCATTATAGCGTCACCGCCTCATATGGCATGCGAAACATCTCGCTTTCACGAGATTGTAGGGGTGGTTCCGGCCTACCCAGTCGGAGCCATGAAAAAAGCCCACGCTGTGAGGGCGTGGGCTTGCTGTTCCCCTTAGGGTGAGGGGGCGTAGTGCGAACCGGGCTCGACGTCATCGGGATATGACCGTGCCTGTAGTACGTCCTTTTTTGCGGCTCTCATATTTCCCTGCCATGGTCACCATCAATGGACAGGGTTCTGCAAAAGTGACGGCGTGCCCCGGTTCATTTTCTTGGTTCGCCAGTTCCACCACCACTCCCTATTGATATTCCACCACAACGCAATCGTCCACCACGCCCATGTTCACCGGGTTTACAACTGTATAACTGGACGACTGTTTTTTCTCGATAAAGCCCTTCTCCGGACTGAACAGGGTGGCGTTTTTCACCGCCGCGATGTTCCGCGTCCCGGCCAGAATCATCGCGGTTTCCAGTTCGTTGTTCAGGAAGTCGAACACGTCCCGCACTCCTTCCGCTCCGCCCATGGCCAAACCGTACAGCGCCGGACGGCCGACCGCGACAATGTCGGCGCCGCTGGCCAATGCCTTGAAGACGTGGGTCCCCCGCCTGACGCCGCTGTCGAAGACGATGGGGACGCGTTTCGCCACTCGTTCGGCAATGTACGGGAGCATGTCGAAGGTGGCCGGGGAACCGTCCAACTGGCGGCCGCCGTGGTTCGATATCCAGATGCCGTCGGCTCCGGCCTGAATCGCCACGTCGGCCGCGTCCGGTGACATGACGCCCTTGACGAGGACCGGGAGGCCGCTCACCCGCTTAATAAAGCGGATGTCCTCGGCGGAAAAACTGACCTTCCGGAGTTCCCTGGCCTGGCTCTGGGTCATGTTCTGGCCCTCGTAGTATTCCATGACGTTGGGCGTCGGGGAACTGTAATTGTAGTTGTTCCTGACGTCGGCCTCGCGGTTCCCGGCCGTGCCGGCGTCGACGGTGATGATAATCGCCCGGGCGCCGGCCTCCTTGGCCTTTTTCACAACCGACTCGTTAAAGCCGTTGTCCCGGCTCATGTAGATCTGGAAAAAGAACGGCGCGTCCGGCTGGGCGGCGGCGATGTCCCGGATAGGGACGGACGAATAGGTGCTGATGGCCATGATGGTCCGGGCCATCCGGGTGCCGCGAATCGTCGCCTTGTCCGCGTCCCGGTGGACGAGGCCGTGGGCCGCCATCGGCGCCAATATAATCGGGCTCGGCAGATCGATACCGAAGAACGACGTCGTCATGTCGACGCCGTCGATGCCGGCCAGGCCGTTCGGGACAATCTGCACCCGGTCGAAGGCGCTCGTGTTTTCCCGCATCGTCACTTCGTCCTCGGACCCGCCCTGGACATAGCCGAAGGCGCCCCGGCCAATCTTCTCCGACGCCTGTTTTTCCAGGTCGTAGAGATTGAGAATCTTCACCCCGCCCGTGGCATCACTGGGCGGCCGCTCCTCGGCCCGAAGGGCGGGCTGGAGCAGAAGAAGAAAGGCGAGGGCGAGGATGTGTCCTGCGTACTGCGTCATGGTGGTCTCCTTTTTATATCACGATATGGTTGTATTTCTGGTGCCAATGTCCCCATTATCGGCAATAATAAACGAAATTAACAGTCAAAGTCAAATATTAGACTGGATAGTCGTTAAAATTAACGCAATCGGTGCGGTGGTTAGGCCGGATGGCTGGCAGAGCGGGGTGGGTTGACACTCTATTAATGACCGGGAAAAGTGGTGCCGAAGTGGTGCCGGAGGGAGGGCGGTTCGATCTCTCTCGAGGCTCCTGCTCCGCCGGCATTGAATGAGGCCGGGGGATGCCGTATGATTATCCCGGGTGGTATGGACGTATCCTGCTTGAGGGAGTGGTGCATGTTTCGTAAACACGGTTTTGTCATGGTTGCGGCGGTTGTGTTCTGGAGTGTGCAGGCCTGGACGGTCGCGGCCGAACCGGCCCGGGACGATGGCTCCCGTCCTGCGGCCGGGATGGTGGAGGCGTTGTCCGCCGTCGTCGATTCCTTCCTGTCCCCGGACAGCGACGCGACGACAACAGGGCGCCTGACCCGGGGCGAACTGATCAATCAGTCCTTTGTCGCCCTCACGGGCGAGGCCATCAATCCGCTCCTCGGCATCACCGCCCTCGGCGTGTTCAATTACGTCCGCACGCCGCCGGACCAGCGCCACCTGTTGCCGCCGTGGGACCAGCCGGTCGTCTGGGTGCCGCTCCTTTGCATACTTGCGTTGATGCTCTTCAATAGCACCATCGGGGAGGCGCTCCCGTTTCTCAAGATGCCGCTGAACGCCTTCGGCGACTTTGTCAACAAGGCCGGGGCCGTCGTCGTCCTGCCCCTCGTCGTACTGATGTTCGCGAACAACCTGGCCCAGCCGGTGGCGGAACAGTTCGCCGCCGCCTGGGGCACGGCGTTTCCGGTCGCCTCTGCCGGGGAAATTGGGGCGGCCGGGACGCTGGCGTCGGGCTGGCCTGGCTTGCGTCCGCCTTTGCCGGGACGGTAAATTACCTGGCGGTGG
>JAJBTL010000129.1:0-502 GCA_020860865.1 Planctomycetota bacterium
CTCACCCGCTGGCGCCGGCAGGAACTCATGGACTGGATTGACGCCGGATGTCCCACGCGCGAAAAGTGGGAGTTGCTTTTGAAGGAGAAATGATTATTGTGGTTTTCGAGTCGCCTTGAAAAGGAGTGACTATGGATTCTGAACTGGACCCGCCGAAACGCCCACGCGGCAGACCGCCGAACCCGAAACCTCGCTTTCCCAAGCCAGTACGCCCCCGAGGTCGTCCGACCAAGGACATAGACGATAAAAAGCAGATTCGAATAACTGTCCGCCTTACCCGGGCCGAACATGACCTGTGGCACAGCCTGGCCGAAAAGGAAGGCGTGCCGCTGGTCGATTTCATCACGGCGCCGCTGAGGCGGAAGTTGAAGCGGGAGAAGGGGAATTCATGAGCGTATTTCGGCGAAAGCGGGGGAACGTCAAGGGCAAGGTGCGGACGGATGAGACGTGGATGGTGGAATTCCCCGACCTCGATGGGATGTTCAGGCGCGTGGCGGCGTTC
>JAJBTL010000129.1:512-6080 GCA_020860865.1 Planctomycetota bacterium
TGAAGCGGCTGGTTTCCCTCCGCATGAGCGGGCTGGGCGTCGATATCGAGGCGTCAAAGTTTCTGGAATCATGTCCGGCGGCGACCCGGGTCCGGCTTGGCGAATGGGGAATCATCAGCACGCAAAGGGCCAGCGCCGGCAGGGACATTGCCGGTCATACCGTGGATTGGCGTCTCTCGATGGAGGCGAAGGGCCGGAGCACTCGCCACATTCGGAACTTCGTGGCAAATTTGAACCGTCTTGCCACCAGTTGCAAATGGCATTATTTGACGGACATTTCTTCCGACGACGCGAATGAATGGATGGCGGAACAGCGCCGGGCCGGGATCTCAGCCGCGACAATCAACGCTGTTCTTCGGGCCGGGAAAGCGTTTTGTAACTGGGCCATCACCGCGAAACGCCTCACTGAAAATCCGCTGAAACACGTCCCATTACTGAATGCCGACGCCGACCGCCGCGTCGAGCGCCACCCGTACAGCCTCGACGAAATGGGGCTGTTACTGGCCGCTGCGGAATCAGGGGAAAAACATCATGGCCTGACCGGGCAAGAACGGTCGCTGGTCTATCGGCTGGCGGTCGAGACGGGCTTTCGGTACTCGGAGATTCGAAGTCTGACCCGGGCCTCCTTTGACTTCTCCGCCGCCCGGGCCACCGTCACCCTTTTGGCGGCTGACTCGAAGAACGGGAAGGACGCGACACAGCCGTTACGGGAGGACCTCAGCGCCGCATTACGTGAACACCTTGCTTTTCACCTTCCCCAGGCGAAAGCGTTCCGGCTTTGGGGCGGGAAGGGCGCCGCGATGATCCAGCAGGACCTGGAAGCCGCCGGCGTCCTCACCCGGGACGAACACGACAAGCTGGTCACGACCGACGAATTCGGTTGCGTCTACGACTTCCACGGACTCCGCCATACCTTCGCCACCATGCTCAACAAGGCCCGCGTTCCGCTGGCGACGGCCCAGAAGTTGATGCGGCACTCAGACCCGAAATTGACGAGCAAAATTTACACCCACGTCCTCATGGATACGAAGGCCGAGGCGATTGATTTGTTGCCGGTCATCGCCGCCACCGTGTCCCAGGCCGAGGAAAATCGGAAGACCGGAACCGATGATATTTTAACCACCGAAAACAGGGACAGGAAACGGGACAGGAATGGCGTGGATTCGGAGTCTAAAATAAGGACTTATGTGGACGCCGAACGGACCGAAAAATACATCATTTCGGCGATGCCCGAAAACGAAAAAGCCCCTGTCTCCCAAGGGAAAACAGGGGTATTGATTGATGGTACCCGCTCTGCGACTCGAACGCAGGACCTACTGATTAAGAGTCAGTTGCTCTACCAACTGAGCTAAGCGGGCGTCACTGAAGAGATTGATATTCTATGGCGTGCGGACCGGTTGTCAATATGTTTTTCGGGAAATTCACGAGGAACTACCTACGGATTCGCCGTCACTATTCCAGCATGTTTTCGTCGGCGAGACGGCGGTCGCGGCGGCGTTCGCGGAAAAACTCCGTCAGTATCTGGCCGCACTGGTCCGCCATGACGCCCGGCACGACATGGACGGTGTGGTTCAGTTGTTCGCAAGCGAGGATGTCCAGGACCGACCCGCAGGCGCCGGCCTTCGGATCGCGGGCGCCGAACACGAGGCGGGGAATCCGGGACAGGACAAGCGCACCAGCGCACATCGAGCACGGTTCCAACGTGACATACATGGTGCACTCTTCCAGCCGCCACGAACCAAGCGCCGACGCCGCCTGCGTAATGGCGAGGATTTCCGCATGCGCCGTCGGGTCCTGAAGCGTTTCCCTCTGGTTGTGAGCCCGGGCGATCAGCCGGTCCCGGTGGTAAATGACGGCGCCGACCGGCACTTCGCCGGCTTCGTAGGCGTCGCCGGCGGCGGCCAGCGCCTGGCTCATGCGCACTTCGTCGAATAGGCGGTCGCCGTCCGGCGGCAAAGTGCCTTCCATATCCATTGAGGCTTTCTCCATGATGGCCCGCGTTTACGGCCTTTACTGTTAGGGTGTGTGGACAAGAGTCATTAATTCGCTTTTCAGCCCTCCTTGCCCTGTGCTTTGCCCGTCTTTCCAGGGCAATATTCAACCATATTGCCGCAGAAAAACGGACTCGCCTAGAACAAGGAGGACTAAAAATCGCTCCAAAGCACTCGTGTCCACACACTCTAATGTTGTGTCGACGCGTCATTCCTGGATAAATATCCAGGCGCCGTCCGGCAGGGCGAGGAACAGCTCCTCCATCTGCGGTTTTTCCAAACCGAGGCCGCCGGCGGTCCACTCCTGACCCGGTCCCGCCTCTTCAATGGCGACGCCGCCTCCGGCCGCAGTGGTTTGTGGCGGCAGGATTTTGTCCATCCAGGCGTTTTCAATGGCCTGGGTCGACTCCGGGGCGAGGCCGATACGGCGGGCATCGTCCGGCGACGGCCAACTGAGGACCAGCCGCGCCGCACCGGCGCTATCGCGTTCACGTCCGGCTATGTAATATTTACCGTACGGCGTCCGGCCGTCGCGGGCGGACAGCTTCTTCTCCACCAGGTCCATTGGTACCGCCACCTGGTTGTACTTCCTGATATAATCCTGACCCGGAACGCACAGGCCAATGAATTTGAGCTTCGGATAGACTGTCAGGTAGGCACCCTCGATAGCCCCGGTAATTTCATGATTTTTCCAATCCACTCCGCCGGCCGCAGTCGCGGTGTTCCCGCTTTCTGACATCCCGGACGGTGTGCCGGACCCACTGCCGCTCCCGCCGCCGCTCGTCAGGCCGGACGGCCGTAACGATCCCGTGCCGTCGGTGGCCACCGGGGAAGCCGCGGTGCCGGACGGCGTTGCCGATACCAGGGTTGTCGGTGATGCCGGCGCCGATCCGGCGGCAACCGTGTCGCGGTTTTGTCCATCCAGCCACCCGCCGGCCGGCGCTGTTTCCCCGTCCGTCCGTTGCAAGGTAAGGGGCGGCGTCACCAGCGGTGCGACGCGGGTGCCGGCCTGACCGTCGCTGACGCCGAAGAGGGCGGCGCCGCTGTCACCGGCCTCTCCGTCCGTCCCGGCGCGTACCGCTGTCGCCGCCGATCCCGTCGATGAAGCCGGTCCGGCCGATTCCGGTGCGATGGGCGCCGCAGTCTGACCGATTGATGCCGTCCCCGGCGCGGATGGCGATTGGAGCGGCGTGTCTCCGGCCGTCCACGGCGACAGGGAGGGAATCTGTAAAGCGCTGAAGACGTCCTGAACCGCCTGTTCCGCCGCCATTGGGGTAACCGGCGGCGCTCCCGCGTCGGAGACCCTGGGGAGCGGGGTGAGCGACGGCACGGTCCGGCCGGCGGCGAAACGGTCGTCGGGACGGGCGGCGTCGCGGGGCGGCGGTGGAGCGGCGACGTTGCCCCAGCCGGCGCTGTCGTCGGCCCGGAACGATGTGGCGGGTTTCTGGTTTGGTTGGAACTCCTGGTCGAAGACCCGTCTCCGGCCGAAGGCGCTGTCGTCCTCCCAGGCCCATGGGTTCGTGGAGTCCCTGTTCCAGGACCGCTTCGGCAGGGGGCCGCCCTGGTAGGAGAAGACGTCGCTGTTCGTCGACCGCGCCGCCTGCCAGTTGTCCCGGTGGTCGGCGGCCAACCGCCATTCGTCGGGGGAGGGGAGGAGCTTTCTCGGCGTGGGCGGCGGGACCGGTTCGGGCACGACCTGCCAGGCCAGACTGTCGCCCCGGGACGGTGACACCGCCGACATCAGGACGGAGCACCGGAGCATGGCCGGACGCCAGGCGGTAAAACCGACTGCCACGAAAATGGCAAGAAGGAACGAACAGCGGAGATAGCTCCGCCACGGCAACGCCCGAAACGGCGGCTGTTCGGCCGCAGCCGCGTCCGCGACCGCGACGAAATCCCGGGCATCGGGATAGTTGTCGTTTTCGGGTAAAGGGTCTACCGGCAGTTCGCTCATTCACTGTCCTTGAAACATCGGCCGCCCGTCCGGCAATTAATCGGAGGATACGGTGTCTGTACGTTATATGATCTATATATCGGCTGTGATGGCCGGGAAATTGACCCGGATATGATTCCTCGTCCAGGACCGCCGGCGATGCGGCGAGGCCCGGCGCTTCCGTGACGGTGAGGCCTGTCGTTCACCGTCCTGTCGGGGATTGTCGGCGCGGACGGCCTCGGGTGGAAAATCACCATCGCGACAGCGGGATAATTTTACCTGCGTCGCCATTCCCGTCCGACACACCGGTAACAACCCTAAACAGTTCAAACTATCCGTTTCCGGGAACGGCCGGCCTGTCCCGGTTGGACAGATTGCGGTGACGGGACCAATTTTTAACCCTTTCGGGGTGAAGGCCGGCCACGCTACGGCCGATATAACAAATGGAACCCTCTCGGGACACTCCGGCACGATTGCGCGGTCGGAACCGGTCCAAGTGGGAAAGAGCACAGGGGAAAGAGTGAGGCGGGCGGCCTGGTTCGGCGCCGGTCCACGACCCCGGGCCCGACGGTGTT
This sequence comes from Planctomycetota bacterium, assembly GCA_020860865.1. GTDB lineage: Bacteria > Planctomycetota > SZUA-567 > SZUA-567 > SZUA-567 > JAJBSZ01. The sequence continues at coordinate 5,012 of JAJBTL010000129.1, forward strand.
CCGGTTATGGCCGATACTTCACGATACACCCGGCGGTTACGTTCATCCATTCCGGAATGTAACGAAAACCGCTTCTACAAGGACCATTTGATGCCAGCACGTATGCCATCACATAGTATACCCGCGACCGGCCAGGACGGCCGGTTGGACGCGGAGCCGCACCGGACGCGTTGCCGCGCGTTTTCCGGGGCCGCCGGGCAACCCGGACGTTTTCGTCTGGTCGACGCGCTGTTTGTTGATACCTGGCGCCCGGTCGTCCGCATCCTTCTTGTTCTCATCCTACTGACCGGACCGGCGTTGTCCGGCGAAGAGCCGTCCGAACGGCTCGACATTATCCGCCGCGTTATCAGCGAGCGGGGCGAGTATGATTTGGCCGAACGGCAACTCAAGGAATTTATCGAAGAATACCGCGGCCGCCCCGTTGCCGCCGAGGCGCTTGTCCTTCTTGGCTACTGTCAGGACAAACAGAAAAAGAACGTCGATGCCGCCGCTTCGTATTCCCGGGTCCTGTCCGAGTACCCGAACGCTCCCGCCGCCCTCCGGGCTGACGCCAGCCTCGGCGCCGCCGACGCCCGCTTCCGCCTGGGCGAATACAACGACGCTGTCGAACATTATTCCGACGTCCTTGACATCGGTGGCAAGCCGGAACAGGAGGAAGCCGCCCTCCTGTGGCGCGGCGAAGCGCGGTACCGCCAAGCCCTCCGCGAGCAGGACGCCGGCCGCGACGCCTCGGCGGTTCTCCGGGATGCGTCGGACGACTTCGGCAGTTTCCTCGCCCGTCATCCCGAATCCAAACTTATCCCGTCGGCCTTGTCCGGCGCCGCCTTCGCCGCCTTCGACGCCGGCGAGTATGAAAAGGCGCTCGGCTATTACCAGCGGTTCATCAAGGAATTCCCCGACGACCGGCGCGCCATCGAAGCCCGGTATTACACCGGCGAATCGCTGTACCGTTTGAAACGGTATGACGAAGCGGTCACCGTCTTCCGGGAAGTCGTTCAGGCCAATCCGTCCGGACCGCTTGCCGCCGACGCCCGCGCCGGCGAAGCCTGGGCCGATTACGGTCTCCGGC
>JAJBTL010000129.1:6090-6346 GCA_020860865.1 Planctomycetota bacterium
TTTCGAGGAAGCGGCCAAACTGGCCGGCGACGATGCCGACCTCAGGTTGTCCCTCCTTTACGATGCCGGGTGCGCCTGGCGCGAGGCAGGGGATCCGCAGAAGGCGGCCCAGCCTCTTCTCGAGGTCGCCAAGGCCAGCCAGCACGAAATGAACGCCCTTGCCTGGTTCCGTCTCGGCACGCTTTGGCAGGAACAGGCCCGCGCCGCCCGGGAACGGGCCGACGCCGCCGTCAACCAGGCCGACGTGGAAAAGTTC
>JAJBTL010000010.1 GCA_020860865.1 Planctomycetota bacterium
CGTGGAGAGGGCCAACACTACCACCAACCACACAACAGACATACCCCGCATACAACCCCCTTCCCTGCATTTCCCGCCACACGAAAAGCGTACAATCGCCCCTTTTCCGTCGATTATAGCATTAATCAGATACCATACCAGCAGATAATATACCAAAATACGGTTGTAAATGAATTGGATACGAACAACCGGCAATGCCGCCGGCCCCTTCGTTTTCCCAAGCCATGCCCGTCCCTCCAGGGGATCTCGACGCGGGCTACCACAACACCCCCGGCTACCGACCAACACACGGTTCAGAAGCGCACGACTATCATGATCCATCGGTCTGACAACATACACGTCGAGGGCGTGCCTGAAGAGTGTTGTCGTTATAACCCGTGCATGGCTCCCCTAACGCGTTTACACGCTTAGTCGTATCCATACCCTCGACATCGCGCCGCAATCCTCTATTCCGCCCTTGTGACATCCATATCGCGCGACATGACTCGTTCCCGATGCGCCGCTTCGGGATCAGGCGTAATTGATTACATTTTCAATGGAAATCTACCATAGTATAATACATATTATATATTATATACAGTTGTGCGATCTTTTCAGAATCAACTACGAACAGAAACTCTGCAAATTATGACGAATAATGGAAAATACCCGTGGTTTTTTTACCGGCGTTGTGGCACAATACCTCTCTACTATGCCAGGGTGATCTGACGTCCCAGTCGATGAAACGCGTTGACTGGATTACAGGTGATACCGATTCCACCTCGTCGGTGATAGTACCGTTCGGGTGTCAAGTCCGTCCTGAAATAAGCACCGTGGGTACTGGAGAATATCATGCAACCCTTGTCCGAAAAGCTTTCCAGCCGCATTCTCGCCGTTTTCCTTTGCCTGAGCCTCGCGTTCCCGTCGCCTGTCTTCTCGAACGACAAGGCGGGTACGCCCACCGTCATCCACGGCGGCGCGAACTTCCACAGGGACGGCGACAACCTCACCGTCGTCACCGGATCAGATCGGACCATAATCACCTGGGACCGGTTCGGCGTGCCGGGCGGCAGCACCACCCACTACGCCCAACCCGGCGTCAACGCCGCCACCCTCAACCGGGTACAAGGCAGTCTCCCCAGCCACATCGATGGCGTCCTGTCCTCCAACGGCGCCGTTTATGTCACCAATGCCCACGGCGTGGTTGTCGGAGCGAACGGTGTTGTGAGGACGGACGGCGGGTTCGTCGCCTCCACTCTCGATGTAGCCGACGCCGATTTCCTCGGCGGCGGCCCGAACGGCACCGCCGCCATGCGCTTTACCCATCCCGGTGCCGGCGACGGAACCGTGGCGAATCACGGCGTTATCGAATCCGCCCATGGCGACGTATTCCTTCTCGGCACACGGGTAACGAACAGCGGCAGGATTTCCGCCGAAAACGGCGTCGCCGGTCTGGCGGCGGGACGGGAAGTGCTTATCCATCCCCTCGGCGTGAGCGGCGGCCGGGTGGAAGTAGTCGCGACCGAGGCATCGTTTGCCGGCGGCATCGGCGTGGACAATTCCGGGCTGGTCCGGGCGGCGGCGGCGGAACTCCGGGCGCACGGCGACCCGTACAGGCTGGCTGTCAACAATACAGGCATTGTCGAAGCGAAAGGCGTGGCGCGGACGCCGGAAGGCCGGGTTTTCCTGACCGCCCGCGGCAGGAACGGCGCGGCCGGGAGCGTAGTCAATGCCGGCCGGGTCAAGGCATTGGCCCACGGCGGCTCCGGCGGCGACGTGTACATGACAGCCGGCCGGGTGACGCTGGCGGCCGGTTCAAGCGTGGACGCCTCGGCAACGCGCGGCGACGGCGGCAATGTGTACATCGGCGGCGCGTTCCAGGGCGGCCGTCACGACGACGGCACCGCCGCCCTCGTCCCGAACGCCACCGATCTGACCGTTGCCGAAGGGGCACGGGTATCGGTGGACGGCGCCGGGTCCGGCGACGGCGGCGTCGCCGTCCTCTGGTCGGACGGCCGCACCGACTTCGCCGGTCAGGCGACAGCCCGTGGCGGCCTGAACGGCGGCGACGGCGGCTTCGTCGAAGTGTCCGGGAAGGAACACCTCGCCTTCACCGGATCCGTCGACACCTCCGGCGGCACCGGCGGCAGGACCGGTACGCTGCTCCTGGACCCGCAGAGCATCGTCGTCAATGATGGCAGTCATTCCGGCGAGTCCAACACGTCATACATTTCCGCTTCCGACCTGGCAACCGCCCTGTCTACCAGTAACGTCGTTCTCATGACCGATAGTACGCCCGCCGGCGACGGCAACATCAGGGTCGAAAGAGACATTTATTGGAACACCGACAATTCGCTGGCGCTTCTGGCGTTTAACAACATCCATCTCCAAGCCGATGTCCGGAACTTCACCTCCGGCGGCAACGAAACGGCCAGAGGGTCATTGACCATGGTTGCCGGGTGGGACGGCACCACCGGTATTTCCGGGAGCGCCTACCCTGGTGTCCCGGGCGAGTTCATCATGCCGTCCCTGCCTGGCTCGGCCGCGGCGATGGCATCAGGGTACGATTGGTTTGGCGACACTGCCGGAAGAACTGTGACGACCGTGAACGGGGTTGATTACAAAAGCAACATTATTCTGGATGCGGCCAATCAGGCCGTAAACATCGGTAGCCGCAACGGCGCAACCACGCTGTTGGGTAATGACGTGACGCTCATGGGCGGAACGGCGGTAAATGCGTTTGCGCAGGTTGGTTATTATGCTCGGAATAATCCGGCAGCATCGACCGAGCAAATCGCCTCCGGAAGCATTGCCGTTTTTGCGAAAAATGATGTAACCCTGAATGGAGGCGGCAATTACTCGACCTATACTCAGATCGGTCATGGTGGCGGCGTTTCAGGTATTGTTGACTACCTAGGTTATAACCTCAACGCCAGTAATGCCAGCCTGACAGTGCGCGCGGGAGATTCCGCAATTCTCGGAGGAGGGACCACAGGCTTGCACGGGAATGCATACGCCAGTATTGGTCATGGCGGCGGAATGAAGGCTTTTACAGGGAATTTTGCCAACGCCAAAGTCACAGCGATAGGCTCTCCTCTACAGCTGGATGTGGTTGGTGATTTGAAGATTAGGGCAGGTACACGGGATAATAGCTTTGCCAGCATCGGACATGGAGTCGGTATCTCTACCGATGATTTCTACGCCAGATCCACTATAGTTGCGAGTCAATCCGATCTTGTTATAGTGGCCGGTAATGTGGAAGTCAGCGCTAGCTCAACGGCATTTGCCAGCATTGGTCATGGAGGCGGGGTTAGCTCGACATTTGACAATAGTTCCTATACGCTTACGGCGAATGCTTCCTCACTCGCGATGGAGGTGAGTGGTAATATAAGGCTTACTGCGGGAAATGGATTAAATACGTACGCCAGCATTGGTCATGGTGGCGGCGCGGCAGGCAGTGGTGCGACCGTAACGTGGGGCGGCGGAACTGATACAAGCATGCCGGTTGACGCTAAAAACATTACCCTGAGCGGCAGCAATACTTCTCATAACCAGGCTTTTCTGGGAATGGGTATATATTCCCGTACCGGCAGCACCTTCGCCTTCACCATGCCTGACGATGCCAACGGCGATCTGACCATCCGCACCAGGGATGGCGGAGTATCGTTCGGTGGAAATATTTCCAATATCCATATCGTCCATTCCGGTACAGGCGATTTCTCGCTCATCACCTCTGAGAATATGACGTTAAGCAATACCGCCTATGATTTTCGCGGAATGACGTTGGCAGACGGCGATGGCCGTTTCTGGCTCCGCCACAGCGGCGCCATTAATCTGGTGAGTGAAGGCGACATAACGGTCAAGCAAACCCTCGTCCATGGCAACTCTATCGCCGAAGCGACCGGCTCAAACATTGGCTGGAAAGATTCCTCCCTCACCCTGGTGGCGGGCTGGAACCCTGACGAAGCAATCGGCTGGACCGACGCGGATCCCGCCGCTTCCGGCACCGCCTCCTTCAAACTCAGGCCCGACGATCTTCCCACCTCCGCCGCCGCCACGAGGGACGCCACCTGGTTCGGCAACGGCGGTTCCATCGCTATCGCACCGGATACGGCAGGCGTCGCCATCGCCAGCCGCCACGGGGCGACCACGCTGCTGGGGAACGACGTGACGCTCACAGGCGGAACGGTGACAGATGCGTATGCGCACGTTGGGTTTAAAGCTGCGAATGATCCAACAGCATCGACCCCGCAAATCGCCTCAGGTAGCATTGCCGTTTATGCGAGAAATGATGTGACCCTAACCGGAGGCGGCGGGGACAACACATATACTCAGATTGGTCATGGTGGCGGCGGTTCAGGTATTTCTACCAACCTTGGTTATTACCTCAACGCCAGTAATGCCAGCCTGACAGTGCGCGCGGGAGATTCCACGACTCTCAGAGGGGGAACCAATGGCGCTTTAGGGAATATGTACACCAGGATCGGTCATGGCGGCGGACTGTATTCCGCATGGCATAGTACCGCCAACGTAACAGTCACAGCGAAAGAATCTCCTCTCCATCTGGATGTGGTTGGTGATGTAAAGGTAATAGCAGGTAGTGATGGAAATAGTTTCGCCAGCATTGGTCATGGAGTCGGTGTCATTTCAGTTGATACACCAACCAGCTCCATAATAGATGCGAGTGAATCCAATATAGTTGTAACGGCCGGTAATATAGAGGTTAGCGCGGCAGCGATGAATAATACATATGCCAGCATTGGTCATGGAGGCGGTGTTCTCAACATCGCGGAAACAAGTTCCTCCAATCTTACGGTAACCGCATCCTCACTCGTGGTGGAGGTGGATGGCAATATTAGCATTACAGCGGCAGACGCAACAAATTCGTACGCCGGCATTGGTCATGGCGGCGGCACACTTGGCATTGACGGAACGACAGCGACGTGGAACGGCGGAAAAGACATAAACATGTCGGTTGACGCCAAAAACATTACCTTAAGCGGCGGCAATGCATCATATAGTCAGGCATTTTTGGGAATGGGAACGTTTACCTATATCGGCGGTACCTTCGCTTTCACCATGCCTGACGATGCCACCGGCGATCTGACCATCCGCACCAGGGATGGCGGAGTGACATTTGGAGACACAATCGCCAATACCCACATAATCCATTCCGGAACAGGCGATTTCTCCCTTATCACCTCTGATGATATAACGCTAAGCAATACCGCCTACGATTTTCGCGGAATGACGTTGGCAGACGGCGATGGCCGTTTCTGGCTCCGCCACAGCGGCGCCATTAATCTGGTGAGTGAAGGCGACATAACGGTCAAGCAAACCCTCGTCCATGGCAACTCTATCGCCGAAGCGACCGGCTCAAACATTGGCTGGAAAGATTCCTCCCTCACCCTGGTGGCGGGCTGGAACCCTGACGAAGCAATCGGCTGGACCGACGCGGATCCCGCCGCTTCCGGCACCGCCTCCTTCAAACTCAGGCCCGACGATCTTCCCACCTCCGCCGCCGCCACGAGGGACGCCACCTGGTTCGGCAACGGCGGTTCCATCGCTATCGCACCGGATACGGCAGGCGTCGCCATCGCCAGCCGCCACGGGGCGACCACGCTGCTGGGGAACGACGTGACGCTCACAGGCGGAACGGTGACAGATGCGTATGCGCAAGTCGGCTATAATGTGGTCCATGATACCACCATGACGGCACAAATCGCATCCGGCAGCATCGACGTCTACGCGAAAAACGATGTGAAATTATCCGGAGGTGGCAGTAAAAATTCCTACGCCCATGTAGGTCATGGCGGCGGTTGGTATAGTAATTTACGCCGAAATTACAATCTCGATGCCAGTAACTCCAGCTTGATGATCCGGACGGGGAATTCTTTGATTCTCGGAGGAGGCGGTACCAATTCATACAATGCCTACGCCCGTATCGGTCATGGCGGCGGCCAATTTTCCAGAACCGCTCCCGTCACTGCCATAGTTACGGCGAATGGATCCCCTCTCCAATTGGATGTAGATGGCGACCTAAAAATGAATGCAGGTTCGGGAAAGAATAGCTTTGTCAGCGTCGGTCATGGCGTCGGCTTTTTGAGCATGGATGATACTGCGCAATTTACCGTGAATGCGAGTAATTCCATAATCACCATAGTGACCAGCGGATTAGAGGTTAATGCAGAGGTAGGAGGATTAAACAGTTATGCCGGCATTGGCCATGGCGTCGGAGCCCTATCTGACAATTTATTCGTCGCGTCCAATCTCACTGCTACCGCCTCCTCTCTTAGGTTCTGTCTGAATTATCCGACGGTGCAATTTTCCGAAGCAAGCGCCTTA
>JAJBTL010000005.1:0-3568 GCA_020860865.1 Planctomycetota bacterium
GTTTGTACCAGGTCAGTTCATCTCCAGGGTCTCCCGGCGGAACCGGCGGCGTGGGCCGCTGGCAAGCCGGGCGAAAAGTGCGACAGATGCAGTAAAAGGAACGCGGTTAAAAATCTTCACGACACCCATGCATAAAAGAAACACAATTTCCAATCACAGTAAAAAACAGCGCACGCATAAACCCGACAGGCGCGGGCGCGCAGATTTTCCGCGCCGGACGGGTCAGAATATTCGTTCCATCTTGACGATGCAGCTCGTGTGGTACACCACCCGTTCGACCTCGACGTGGAGCGGCGTTTCGGTGCCGTTGTCCAAGCGGACGACGGCGAAATTATGCCGCACGCGGATGCGTCCGGGTGTCACCGAGTTGTCGCGCCGCAGGTATTCGATGTCGACCTCGAAAAAATTCGCCAGCTCCATCATACGAAATTCGTTCGGCATATGGGAGCCACTTTCCCAATGCGACCACTGTTGGGCGGAGACGCCGAATTCCTCCGCGCAGCGTTTTGCCCCTCCCCGTTTGGGGTATTTGCTTTTTCGACAGTGTTTGATATTCGCCGCAACATTTTTACGCAATTCAACGGGGACTTTCCGCATGGTCTTTATCCCTTTCCCGAAAAGACCAGAACCGTCCGGACCGCGACGGCCCCCCACCCGTTGATTGGTTGCGTTCGCACGAAGAAACACCGGCCGGATCGGCCTGTCGCGGCCGTTCCGGCACAGCGGTTACAACGCTGTGAACCATCACCAGTGGAGTTGCAGCGGTCAATCTTAGCGCGGTCGTGAATTTGCGCAAGGCCCGTCCGAACGCGATCAGACAGTTCCCGCGCCCTTTCTTGGTGGAAATGTCCCGTGGTTATTCATAGTATGATGGGAACGGGGAGTCACAGCGCTCCGTGATTCTGGAAGTTTATCTCAATAGAGACCCGCCCCGGCCGTCCGCCGGCCGGCGGCTATTGTTTATCGGTCAATGTAATGGAAGGGATGCAGCACATGGCGATTTCCGTCTACTCCACTGAAACGCGCGGCAAGGTTCCGTTCACCACCATTGACGACGGCCGGGTGCGGATGTATGTCTGCGGCCCGACGGTGTACGATTCCTGCCACATCGGCCACGCCCGGCCGGCGGTGGTGTTCGACACTATTCGCCGCTACCTCGAATACGCCGGCTATGTCGTGACGTTCATTTCGAACATCACGGACATCGACGACAAAATCATCGCCCGCTCCCGGGAACTCGGCATTTCCTGGCGGGATCTGGCCCGCCGCTACCAGGACGAATACGAACAGGACATGGCCATGCTCGGCGTCCTCTCCCCGAGTATCCGCCCGAGAGCAACCGAACACATCCCGGAAATGATCGCCCTTATTCAAGGCCTCATGGACAAGGGCGTCGCCTACCAAACCCCGAAGGGCGTCTGGTTCGACGTCACCGCCTTCCCGGAGTACGGCCGCCTCTCCGGCCGCACCCAGGACGACGACGCCACCGAACACCGGGTCGAGCAGGACGAGGAAAAACGCCATCCCCAGGACTTCGCCCTGTGGAAAACGGTCAAGCCCGGCGAACCGTTCTGGGATTCCCCGTGGGGACCGGGCCGCCCGGGCTGGCACATCGAATGCTCCGCCATGAGCGGCAAATACTGCGATTTCCAACTCGACATCCACGGCGGCGGCGCCGACCTGGCCTTCCCGCACCACGAGAACGAACTGGCCCAGTCCGAGGCCTATACCGGCAAGCAGTTCGTCCGCCACTGGCTCCACAACGGCTTCATCACCGTCGGCAAGACCGGCGCCGAAGTCGGGGAAGAAGCGGACGGCGAAAAGATGGGAAAGTCGAAAGGAAACGCCTTCTGGCTTCGGGACGCCTTCCGCGTCGCCAGCCCGGCGGCCTTGCGCCTGTGGATTCTCGGCACCCATTACCGGATGCCGCTCCTCTACAAGCCGGACCTCCTGGAACACGCCGACAACGCCCTCGGCCGCATCTATAACTGCATCGACGAACTCCGCCGCCGCCTGGAAGGCTCCGGCGACGTCATGCCGGACGGCGGCAAATTTCCGAACGCGGTGGCTGAAGTGGAGGAAGCGTTCCGCGACGCCATGAACGACGACTTCAACACGCCCCAGGCCCTGGCGTCGGTGTTTGAAGCGGTGAGCCGCATCAACGCCGGCTTCAAGGACGAGGCGCCGGTGGCGGAACTCAAGGCCGCCGGCAACCTCCTCTACGGCATGATGGGCGTTCTCGGTTTGCCCCTGGAGCGCCAGACCACTGGCGGCGGCGTCGACGGCTTTGTCGAACTCCTTATTCACATCCGGAACGAAGCGAGAAAAGCCAAGGACTTCGCCACCTCCGACCGCATCCGGGACGGACTCAAGGATCTCGGCGTCGAAATAAATGATCGCGGCGGCGAATCGACCTGGACGCGGAAATAACCCGAACTCGGAAAGCCGGACAAGAACGCCAAATAAAAAGGAGCGCCCGCGAGAACAGGGCGCTCCTTTTTTTATTTATGTAAAACCTACATACGCGAATTCACTCATCAAACAGCGCATCGCCGACCGAGGCGCCCGGCACGGCCGGGAGCGGCTCGGTGGACGGCTGGGCCGGATGCGCCGCCGTCGTCGGGACCGGCCGTTCCCGCCCGGTGGACGGTGCGGCCCGGTGTGGTGCCGTTCCCGGTGTGGCCGGTTGCGCCCCGGTCGCCGGCGCCACCCGTTGCGAAGCGGTCCCGGGAGCGGTCCGTTGCGGTCCGGTAGACGGTACCGGCCGCTGCGGCGCGGTGCCGGGCGCGGCGGTGTGCACCGCCGTTACGGGAGACGGTTGCCGCGCCGGTGCCGCCGCGCGTTGCGATGCTGATGCCGGCGCCCGTTGCGACGCATTTCCCGCCGCCGCCTGGTGCGCCGCCGTCGCCGGCTGGGCGGCGGACCGGGGCGGATTCGACCGAATCGTTCTCGTGTCGCCGCCGGCCGGAATTTGCCTGCCGGACGCCGACTTGGCCCTGAGCCGCTGGCTTTCCGTCGACACCGGATCGACGCGGACGCCGGCCTTGAGGCGGTTACTTTCACGGGTCGGATTAAAGGCGCGCGGGCAGAACACCCGAACCACGTCCTTCCAGGTGATAATGCCGAGAAGCTTCAGGGACCCTTTTTCCACAATCGGCAAACAGGATATCTTTTTCCCGTTCATCAGCCGCACCGCGCTCATGATGGTCGTATCCGCCGTGGCGCAGATAGGATTCCGGGTCATAATGATGCCGACCTTCCGGGCCATGATTTCCTTGTCCCGGTTTTGTTCGTTAATGGTGCCGAAGAATGGGCTGACGACGCGGAGAAAATCCCGGTCGTAAATAATACCGATAATCTCCCCGTACTCGTCTACAACGGGAAGGTGGCGGAATTTGAAGCTGGCGAAAATGCCCTGGACGGTGAGGAGGTTGTCGTCGAAGGACAGGGCGGCGACCTTGGCGGACATGATTTCGGACACGGGCCGGGCCGCGATGCGGTCGCAGTCGGATTTGGCCGTGGCCTGGAGGCTCCCGGTATACTGGGTCATGTCGCCTTCCTGGCCCCG
>JAJBTL010000005.1:3578-6311 GCA_020860865.1 Planctomycetota bacterium
TTTCGTTACTGCGGCGCTCCATCAGGGCGTCCTGGTTGCTTTCGCGCTGCTCCCGGCGTTCCCGGTCGCGGTCGTGGGCGGTTTTCGTATTTAAACCGCGTAATCCCATCCAGCCAGGCATGACGTCCCCTTTTCGCGCAATCTTCCGTCCTGACGACGAAAGAATCCGTACCGAGCCGCACCGGTTCATTTCGCCCGGCTCTTACAGTATAAAGCCGGTTTCGACCGTTCGTGCCGCTCTTACTAGAAAACTGTCACAGCCGCCGGAACAGTCACGCACGGTATTAATTCCGTTTACCTCGTCACCAAAGCCTACGCAGGTCCTGGACTACCGATTACATATATTAACGGTCACTCCACCGCCAACTTGAGAAGCGCCAAACGTTCTTCAAGCGCCTCGAGCCCGGGAGCGCTGCCGTCGGCCCGGGACAGGATGGCCTGGTGACGCCCGGTTTTTAGCAGGTATTCGGGGCTGTATTCGACAACGGAGAACTCCCGGACGAAATCCTCCACGCCGGCGCCGGACGTAAAGGCGGAACTCCCGTCAACGCCCACCGGCATTGTCGCTCCGGCAAAGGCCAGACCGGCCGCTTCGACCGGCCAAGGACCGACAGTCACCAGCCCTGCCGTTTCAATATCGGCGAGGACAAACGCGTTGTCCCGGGTGGCGACGGACAGGCGGGCCGGGGCCAAGGCATTGATGGCCCGGATGGCGCCGTCCAAGTCCGGACAGTGGTAGAGGCCGCCGAAACGGTCGATACGGTCGAGAAGGGCAGGGCCGTTCGGGATCTTTTCCGCCGCGTTGGCCAGTTCGATACGGACCGCTTCGGCCAGAAAACGGTCGAGGGCGATAAGCACCATGAGCCCGCCGTCCTCGGCGGAGCGGGCTGTCCCAAGCAGATCGTGGGCGATAAACCGGGCCTTACCGGCGGCGTCGGCGAGGACCGCCAGTTCGCCACGGCCGGACCGGCCTTCGTCGACGCCGACGCGGTGGCGGACGCCGGCCTTGGCCGCGTCGGTCATAACGCCGTCGCCTCGGCCGACAATCTTGTCCACCGGCCGCAGTCCGTCGCAGCCGTAGGCGAGGGCGCCGACGGCGATGGCGCCGTCCAGGCGGACGACTTCGTCGATACCAAGGACGCGGGCGGCCGCGAGGACGCGGGTGTTCGGCCGGCCGCTACCGCCCGGCCCGGCGGCGACGACGATTTCCCCGACTCCGGCCACCTGGGCCGGAACGGCATAGTGGAGCAGTTCAAGGACGGACGCGCCAGGGCAGATGGCGACGCGGCGGAGCGGCCTGACCCGGCGCTCGAGGCGGAGGGTGCCGGCCTCTTCGTGGAAATAGCCGCGCCGGCGCTGGTGTTCATGGAATTTCCGGATATTGACCCGGGCCAGGGAGAAGGCGGTGAGGAAGTCGCCGTCGACATCATGGTGGGCCTGGTCGAGTTCGTCCGGCGAATAGTGGAGCCGGTCCGGATCGAAATCGGCCGCCTGTTCCCGGCACAGTTCGGTAACGCCGTGGAGGCCCTGGACGCGGATTTTTTCCAGTGACGCGCCGACGGCCGCGACGGCGTCCGGCCGCAAAGGGGCGGCGCGGTCGACCAGTTCCCGGAACCGTCGTTCCCGGGGCGAGAACGGTTTTACTTCCAGCATTGCATCTCCCAAAAGATGACTTTCCGTTGTCCCTGACGCCGCACCGGGGCGACGTCCGACGGGGTGCATACGCGACGGAACGCCATGTATACGGGCTACACCGTTTGCCGAAAATTCCATGAAGAATGTATCGGCCGACGAGGTTGTCTTGAGTGTGCCGAAGAAACGGACGATAAGGTTATTATCGAGGTTTTTGTCGGAATACTTTGACCGTTTCGCGGCTGGTTGCGAGAAATTCCAGCGCCGCAGTGAGGAATTGACCAATGCAGATGAATGATCTGGTGCTTCGGCTGGTGCCGGAGGGTGAGTTGGAGGTGGCGGCGTCGCTCCTGCCGAGCGAGACCGACCGGACCGATCCGCGTTCCGAATGTTTTGGCGATTTACCGAAGGCGCCCCTGTCTACCGGTGAAAAAATCTGGGGTATCGACAATCACGGCACCCTGACCGGCGTGATTTATCTCTTGCCTCAGCCGGAAGAAAAAGTCGTCCACGTCAAAGCGATAGCGCTGCCCCGGGGCCGTTGGGGCATGGGCTTGGCGACATGGATGCTGGAAGAGGCGTACAAAATCGTCAAGCGCGGTAAATTCGACGAAATGCGCATCACCCTCGAATCCGGCACCCCCGCAATCGGCGAAGCCATCATGGACGCCGAATTCAAAGGCCCGGACCTGACGGAAGAAACCTTCCCCGTAGGCAATTTGATTAGAGAGGTCGTCCGTCCGTAAAACGGTAGACAAACACAGCAAGCCGAAGGCATAAAACCGTCGCTCCCTCCTCCTAAAGGAATGTGTCCGGCACCGATACCCGAAAAAGTGTGGGGGCGCGGAACAGCGCCCCCACGCGGCATAAAATACTTTTTTCCTCAAGTTCCTTGACAATCCCCATTTCAAATGGTACAGTACCTAAACGCCCCAAAAACATCATCGTGGTACAAGAAGTTTATCTTATAAGCGCATGGCCATGCCAAAACCCTAAGAAAACCTTAGTGTTGTTGGAGAGGCAGCCATTTCCTCATGGCGCCTGTCCCGGAATCCCCTATGGGGAACCACCGCCGATCGTCGATTGCGGGTGGTCTAGTAG
>JAJBTL010000100.1 GCA_020860865.1 Planctomycetota bacterium
AATTTCGTACGTAAGAAACCCCACATCAACGTCGGCACCATCGGCCACGTCGACCACGGCAAAACCACCCTCACTGCCGCCATCACCGCCGTCGGCTCCGCCAATTTCGGCGGTGGCAAGGTCATCAGCTACGACGAAGTCGCCAAGGCGTCCGAGTCCCAGGGCCGCCGCGACCCGACGAAGATTCTCACCATCGCCACGTCCCACGTCGAGTACGAATCGGCCGAGCGCCACTACGCGCACGTCGACTGTCCCGGCCACGCCGACTATGTGAAGAACATGATTACCGGTGCCGCGCAGATGGACGGCGCCATCCTCGTCGTCGAAGCCCCGTCCGGCCCGATGCCACAGACCCGCGAACACATCCTCCTCGCCCGCCAGGTGGCGGTGCCGAAGATTATTGTGTTCCTGAACAAGTGCGACCTCATGAAGGACGAACCGGACCTCGTCGACCTCGTCGAAATAGAAGTCCGCGACCTCCTCTCCAAGTACGGCTACCCGGGGGACGACGTCCCGATCATCCGTGGTTCCGCCCTGAAGGCGATTGAAGATCCGAAGGCCGACGACACCGGCGTCAAGGAACTCCTGTCGACGATGGACACGTACTTCGACATTCCGCCGCGTGAAGAAGACAAGCCGTTCCTCATGCCGATTGAAGACGTGTTCTCGATCAAGGGCCGTGGCACCGTCGTTACCGGCCGTATCGAACGCGGCGTCGTCAAGATGCAGGACAAGGTCGAGATCGTCGGTCTCGGCGACACCCGCGAGACTGTCTGCACCGGCGTTGAAATGTTCCAGAAGACCCTCGACAAGGGTATGGCCGGCGACAACGTCGGCGTCCTTCTCCGTGGCGTTGAAAAGAAGGATGTCACCCGTGGCATGGTCCTTGCCGCGCCGAAGTCCATTAAGCCGCACAAGAAGTTCAAGGGCGAAGTCTATGTCCTGACCGCCGACGAAGGTGGCCGTCACACGCCGTTCTTCACCGGCTACCGTCCGCAGTTCTACTTCCGGACGACGGACGTCACCGGCCAGGCGCTTCTGCCGGACGGCGTTGAAATGGTCATGCCCGGCGACAACGTCCAGATGAATGTCGAACTCCAGACCCCCATCGCGATGGAATCGCAGCTCCGCTTCGCCATCCGCGAAGGCGGCCGCACGGTCGGGTCCGGCGTCGTGACTGAAATCATCGAGTAATAGCTTTTCACTCCGCCGGTTCGGGCTCTTACCCGGACCGGCGGTTGGTGTTTTGTTTCGTGTGGTGCGACATAGGCGGATGCGCGTGAAGTACTGCCACGATGCGCGTTCGTGAACCCAAAATCAACAAACAGGGGTGTAGCTCAATTGGCAGAGCACTGGTTTCCAAAACCAGCGGCTGGGGGTTCGACTCCCTCCGCCCCTGCCATATTTAACCGAAGCGCGGGAACGGGGTTATGAGTAACCGGAACCGGCGGTAACGCTTCGAAAAACAATTCATTCGACCAGCCCGGCATATGGACAAAATGTGCCGGGCTTGTCCTCTGTATTCGAGATGTACGCTTTCCGTGGCGTTTTCGGGTGACACGACCCCGTTTTCAGTCCCGGCAAGCACTTCGTCAACCTGTGGAGATGCCATGTACAAGGCTGGTCAAGGAATGCCGTCCCGGGTGGGGACAATGATCGTCGGCGTGCTTATCGCGTTTTATGCGTCGCACAGTTGGTACCGGTGGCACCCGTTCAGCGCGGTCGGGCGTTCGGCCACGGTTTTTTCCGTGGATTTTGTCGTCTCCCTGGTACTTCTCGTCGGCATCGTCGCCCTGTTCGGCTGGCTCGCTTTCCGCCGTCCGGGCTCGGCCGACTACCTTATCGACATGGATGACGAGCTCCGCAAAGTGGTATGGCCTTCGGTCATGCCGCTTTTCGATCCCAAGACCGAAGCGTGGGGATCGACCTATGTGGTCATCGTCTGCGCTATCCTCTTTACCATCTTTATCTGGCTTGTCGACCTGATTCTCCAGTATGTGGTCACCTTCGGGTTGTTCCAGAGCTGGCTGTTTGCCTGATACAGGCGTCGGCCCCGACGGGTGGGGAAAAGTTTACCTCGGCACCACAGACACGATTTCGACTGGAGAGTTTGCGTTATGGCCACCTGGTTCGCACTCAAAGTTCAGTCCGAAAGGGAGGAACGGATCAAGAATTTAATAGCGGAAAAAATCCGCAACAAAGGGATGGGCGACGTTATTCGCACCATCCTTATCCCCACTGAAAGCGTCTCCGAAGTCCGGAAGGACGGCAAGAAACGCGTCGTCGATCAGAAAACGTACCCCGGCTACCTGTTCATCGAAATGGATATGGACAACGATGAGGCCTGGTACATTATTACGGAAACGGCCGGCGTCAGCGGGTTTGTCTCGGCCGACCCCAGGAAGCCGCAGCCGCTTCCGGACGACGAGATGGACCGCATCCTCCGTGTCATCGACGACGGCCGGGAAAAGCCGAAGCCGAAGGTCGAGTTCGAGGCCGGCGAACAGGTCAGGATCAAGGAAGGCCCGTTCGGCAGCTACGAAGGCGTGGTCGAAGAGGTCTATCCCGATCGCGGCCAGTTGAAGGTCAACGTGTTTATCTTTGGGCGGTCGACGCCCGTCGAATTGGGTTACCACCAGGTGGAGCGAGTCTAACGCGGTTGGACAGTCGCGTCCGGGCATTCGTCGTCAATGGCGTTTCAGAACTTCGGAAACGGCATGACGGTGGAACCGGGCGACGGCGTCCGGTCCCATGGTAGTGGGGCTTGTTGGATACTCGCCGCTTCTCACCTGGAGGCAACGACGAATCCGTGGAACCGCCGGTTGTTTGACCGGTTTTGTTCGGCGGATTCACCGTATAGATGAGGTTCAAATACGTGGTAGCAGGAGCAAGTCATGGCCAAAAAAGGCAAGGAAGTCGTCAATAAAATCAAGCTCCAATGTCCTGCCGGCGCCGCCACTCCGGCCCCGCCGGTCGGGCCCGCCCTCGGTCAGGCCCAGGTTCCGGTCGGCGAATTCGTGCAACGGTTCAACGCCGCCACCCAGGACAAAAAAGGCATTGTCGTTCCGGTCGAAATCTTTGTCTATTCCGACCGCACCTTCGACTTTGTCGTGAAAAGCCCGCCGGCGGCGGCGCTTCTCAAGAAGGCGGCCGGTATCGAGTCCGGCTCCGGCGTGCCGAACCGGAACAAGGTCGGCAAGGTCACCCAGAAGGATCTCGACGAAATCGCCGAGACCAAGAAGGCCGACCTCAATGCCAGAAGCGTGGAGCAGGCGAAGAAAATCATCGCCGGCACCGCCCGCTCGATGGGTATCGAAATCGCCGACTAGTTGGGACTGTTCCACCTCGCGTGGGATGACCTCGATTAAACGGGCGATTCGAGCCTACAGCAACACATTAAGTACATTAAAAGCGGTACTGGGTTTTCAACGGCGGCAGATCGGAAGGTATTGGGTACCTGTTCGGTCGAATGACCGCTGGCAGCCGGGTGGCGCGACATTGACGCCCGAACGGCGTGAAAACCGGGAGAAAAGAAATGGCACAGAAACACAGCAAGCGGTTCCGGAAAGCGGTTGAGAACCACGATCGGCACAAGAATTATTCCGTCGCCGACGCGGTCAACCAGGTCAAGGAAAAGGCGTCCGCGAAGTTCGATGAAACGGTCGACCTCGCGATCAAGCTGAAAATCGACGCGAAGCAGGCGGACCAGTTGGTCCGTGGCAGCTTGTCACTCCCGCACGGGATCGGCAAGTCCATGCGCGTCGTCGCCTTTGCCGAAGGCGAAATGGTCGAAGCGGCCAAGGCCGCCGGCGCCATCGAAGTCGGCGCCCAGGACCTTGTCGACAAAATCACCGGCGGCTGGATGGATTTCGACGTCGCCGTCGCCCACCCGGGCATGATGCGTTTTGTCGGCAAGCTCGGCAAGGTGCTCGGCCCGAAAGGGCTGATGCCGAGTCCGAAGTCCGGCACGGTGACGGACAAGGTCGCGGAAGCCGTGGCCGAATTCGCCGCCGGTAAAATCGAATTCCGGAACGACAAGGAAGGCAACGTGCACATGGTTGTCGGCAAGGTGTCGTTCGACGCGGACAAACTCGTCGACAACATCAACGCCGCCGTCCAGCACATCAAGTCCATCCGTCCCCAGGCCGTCAAGGGTGAGTACATCACCGGCGTTTACGTCGCGTCCACCATGGGCCCGGGGTTCAAGATTTCCAACCAGGCCGAAACGGCGCCGGCCAACTGACGGAACGCCTTCGGGCATCCGTCCGGGACCGGTACCATTCGGACTATGAGTCATTATCGGGAGTGGTTTTATGCCTAACAGAATTAACGTACTTCAGGTCGAGGAATACAAGAAGGCCTTCAAGGACGTCGACTTCGTCATTACGATCGGCTATCCGAAGATGACCGTCCAGGGTATTGACGAGCTTCGCACCAAGCTGGAAGCGGCCGGGAGCAAAATGCTCTTCGTCCGTAACCGCCTCGCCAATATCGCCATGAAGGAACTTGGCCACGGCGAAGTCAAGGGAATCTGCAAGGAACAGACGGCTTTTGTCTGGGGTGAAGACCCGGTCTCCGTCGCCCGCTTCCTCGTCGATTTCAAGAAGGAACACGCCGAGCTCCAACTCCACGGCGCCCTGGTGGAGAAGTCCCTTCTCGATTCGAAACAGGTTGTCGAGCTGTCCAAGAGTCCCACCAAGGACGAGCTCAAGTCCATCATTTCCGGCCAGATTATTTCCATGGGCGGCAAACTGTCGGCGCAGCTTCTCGCCGGCGGCGGCATGGTGGCGAGCCAGATCGAGAAGATTGCCAAGAAGGACGAAGAAGAAGCCGCGTAAAAGCGGCGGATGCCGTTCCGTCCGGGCGGAGCCGCTTTGTGGCGGCGAACCGGAACGCCGGAGCAGCCGGTCCTTCCTGGTGCAGGGTTATTATGAATTTTACCGTTATTTTCACCAAAGTTATAGTTTGAGGAGAAGTAGCAATGTCGGCAGAAAATCGTGAATGGAATGCGGATCTCAAGGCTCTTGGCGACAAGATCGTCGGTCTCACCCTTCTGGAAGCCAAGGAACTCTCGGACTACCTCAAGGAAGTCCACGGTATTGAACCGGCCAGCGGTGGCGCGGTGATGATGGTCGCCCCGGCCGCCGGTGGCGATGCCGGTGGCGATGCCGCCCCGTCCGTCATGGACGTCGTCCTGAAGGGCGTTCCGGACACCACCAAGAAAATTTCCGTCATCAAGGCTGTCCGCGAAATCACCGGCCTCGGCCTGAAGGAAGCCAAGGACCTGGTCGAAAAGGCGCCGAGCCCGATCAAGGAAAAGGCGTCCAAGGAAGAAGCCGACAAGCTCAAGCAGCAGCTTGAAGAAGCCGGCGGCGAAGTCGAGTTGAAATAAGTAGGAATAGAAACCCGGGGATGGCGTCCGTCTGCGCGTATTTGCAGGCGGACGCCGTCTGTGGTTTCTGGAATACGAAGTGGTGGGGCATTTTTTGGAGCAAATTTTTCCGTCCACGGGTATCACGGAAACTCAGTGGCGGTGAATGACGCGGAGAAAAACGGACCACTCGCAACGCATTTAATAACACCCAATGAATTATGAATGCCTAGTCCGTAGAGGTTCGGGAACTTTTGCTATTGACCCGGAATTTTTCCGAGGGATATGGCCCCTGAACCGGATAGGCAAAATGGCACTCCGTGAATTGTCGGGTATTTTGGTCTGAAGCTGTATCGCGTTGGCCAGGCCCGGCGGCACCATCCGGATAGTCGGCGCACTCGGCGTCCATTATTCATTCTGTTATTTGATGACAAGGATTTTAAGAAATTCTGTGATAATCCGGGTTAGGCGCTGGAAGGAGCGTAGAGGTGTTTTTTCGGCTTTTTGAAAAAACGCCCGTAAGCGACTGGATGCGACTAACCCGGAATTATCACGAAAATTCTTAAAATGCTCTTGATTCGCGCAATTTGAATAAATAACACCGGCTTGGACTGGGGACAGGCAACGCGATCCTCGCCGGTTCACCCGCCGTCGCGGCATCCGCATTTGTCTTATCGCGGAGTGCGCGTTACAGCGGTTCGTTATTTATACAGCTATTATAGCCCGCAGAGGACTCATATGAGCCAGGAAATTCGCTACTTCGGAAAAGCTTACCGCACCTTGTCGCTGCCGGATCTTATGGAGACGCAGCGTCGTTTTTATGCCGACTTCCTCCAGATGGACACCCCGCCGCAGGAACGCAAGAACGCCGGCCTCGAGGCGGGGTTCCGGGACGTGTTCCCCAGCGCGGCCTGCGCCGGGGCCGTG
>JAJBTL010000276.1:0-3214 GCA_020860865.1 Planctomycetota bacterium
CCCGCCGCCTGGCGAAAATCGACCTGAAACGCTCCCCCGACGCCGCCGACTTCATGCGTGGCGATCTCGGGAACGACGAGGTCTACTACACGAACTCGGTCCACCTCCGGCCGGACGCGCCGGACGGCATTGTCGACCGTATCATGAAACAGGCCAAGTTCCACAGCCTTATCGAATCCGGCGCCATCATCCACGCCTTCATCGGCGAATCGCGGCCGTCCGCCGGCGCCATCGCCAGCCTGGTCAGGAACACGTTCGAGAAGACGAAGGCGGCGCAACTGACCATCAGCCCGGAATTCACCGTCTGCCGCTCGTGCCACAAGGTCGGCGCCGGCATCAGCGAGAAGTGCCCGCACTGCGGCGCCGTCAACATGCAGGGCATCCGCCGCATCGACGAAACGGAAATGTCCGAGATCAGCCGTCCCGGCTGGGATCGGGAAGCGATTCGGGAACTCGGCCGCATCGAACTCGCCGCCGGGTGCTGCAAGTAATGACGGATCACGCGCCATTCGACCTGCGGGGCTTTCTGGAAAACTCCCTCCTCGAATGGGAGGACAAGGTGAGCGCCGTGGTTATCGCCGGCGGTTGCAATCTCCGCTGCCCGTTTTGCCATAGTTGGCGCTACGTCACCGGTCTGGACACGCTCCGGCCGATTGACACCGGGGTCGTCTTCGGCCTTCTTGAACGCCAGCGTGGCTGGATTGACGGCGTCGTCTTCACCGGCGGCGAACCGACTCTTCAGCCAGGCCTCGCTGACCTCATGCGGGATGTCAGGGAGTACGACGTCCTGACGAAGCTCCACACGAACGGCACGCGGCCCGATGTCGTCGCGGCGCTCCTGGACGAAGGCCTCATTGACTGTCTGGCCCTCGATTACAAGGCGCCACTTGACAAACGCTGGTACCCGGCGGCGGATCGTCAGGACGACGGGGACGGCATTCTCGACCGCGTCCGGGAAAGCTTCCGCCTCGCCCGGGAATCCGGCATCGACCGGGAGTACCATACGACGCTGGTGCCGAATTTTGTCAGCCGGGAAGCGTTCACCGACATGGCGGACAGCCTCGAGCCGGACGGTTTGTGGATACTCCAGCAGTATGAAACCGGCGAGCGCCTCAATCCGGCCCGGGCCGGCGAACGGCGGTACAACGGCGAGGAATTGGACTGGTTCGAAGAAGCGGCAAAGGCGCGGCACGGGCGGGTCATCCTGAAGCGGGGCAAATCCGCGTGATGTTTTTTGGTTGCGGGGGCGATTGATACCGGGTACAAGTCTCCGGCGTTTTTCTCCGCGTTTGCGGGGCAGCGCCGAAAACTCTCCTTGAAAGGCACTGGACTCGTTATGCCAGACGATCTGTTTTGCGAAATTCTTCGCGAAGCGCAGCGGGAAAAACAACTGGTCTGCATCTTCCGCGATCCCTCGGATCTGCGGCGGTTCGCCGTCGGCTTTGTCGAAGCCGTTTCCGACTCCGACTATACGCTCCAGCAAATCGACCCGGACGGCAACCCGGACGGCCTCGACATCGGGTCCATCGACGACATTATTGAAATCCGGAAAGAATCCCGCTACGCCCGGCAAATCGCCCTCCTCATGGAAAAAGAGGAAGAACCGGCCATTACGAAACCGGCCCAGGGCTGGAGCGGTACGCCGAATCCGGAAAGCTGCCTCGACGAAGTCCTCCGCCGGTCCCTTATTGAAAAGCTCGTCGTCAACATCCTTCTCGCCACCGGGGACGACGAACTGCGGTTCTACGGCATTGTCAGGGAACTGACGGACACCCATGTCCGGGTCGACGTCCTGTCGGACGACGGCGAGCCGGACGGTACGTCCGTTGTCCGCCTCGACGACATCGCCGGGCTCCAGGTGAACACCCGGGACGAACGCAAGGTGGCTCTCTTCAACCGCCACCGCATGCACCTGTACCTGTAGGAGCCGTGCATGTCCGCCGTCCCGAAAACCCAGGCCCGTTATTACGACCGTTTCCCGGACGGAGCGATCAGTTGTCAATTGTGCCCGCATACCTGTTTCCTGAAGAACGGGCAAATCGGCATCTGCGGGGCGCGTAAAAACCGGAACGGCGTCCTTCTCGCCCTCACCTACGGCGAGGTTACCGGCGTCGCCGTCGACCCGGTCGAGAAAAAGCCGCTGTACCATTTTTATCCGGGCCGGAAAGTATTGTCGTTCGGCGGCTGGGGCTGCAACCTGAAATGCCTGTTCTGCCAGAATTCGGCCATCTCGCAGCACGATTCGCCGACCGTGCCGATGACCCCGGGGGATATCGCCGGGGAAGCGATGAAAAATGGCGCCATCGGCGTCGCCTATACCTATAACGAACCGCTTATCGCCATAGAGTATGTGATGGACTGCGCCAAGGCGGTCCGGAAGGCCGGGGGCAAAAACGTTCTCGTCTCGAACGGATTTGTCAAACCTAAACCGCTGGCCGACCTGTTGCCGTACCTGGACGCGGTCAATATCGACATCAAGGCGTTCAATAACCAGTTCTACAAAAAGCTCTGCGGCGGCACATTGCAACCGGTACTCGATACGGTCGTGTTCCTCGCCGGGAAGGTGCATATGGAACTGACCACCCTCATCATTCCG
Source organism: Planctomycetota bacterium (assembly GCA_020860865.1). Lineage (GTDB taxonomy): Bacteria > Planctomycetota > SZUA-567 > SZUA-567 > SZUA-567 > JAJBSZ01. Next base: position 2,597 of record JAJBTL010000276.1, read on the forward strand.
GACGAGAACGACGCCATTCCGGAACTCGAGGATCTGGCCGCCTGGATTGCCGAAAGCTGCGGTCCGAACGTGCCGTGCCACCTGACCGCGTACCACCCGAGTTACAATTACCACCGCGCCGCCACGACAGAGGCGCATCTCCGGAATGCCCGCTACATTTTCCGGAAGAAGCTCAATTATGTCTATGTCGGGAATACGAAGATGCCGAACGTCACCGACACCGTCTGCGTCAATTGCGGCAATGTCATTGTCAAACGGGACGTCTACGTCGTCGATACGGCTGGGATGAACCCGGATGGGACCTGCGCCAACTGCGGGACGTATAACTTCATACAGACCGCACCATGACGACGAGCGAGATGAACGAGATCGAATGTCATTACACTGGCTGGTTGTGTAACACGAGGAACCTTAACCCGGCTGGTCGCTCCGGCGACGAGCCTGTTTACACTTTGCCCTTGGCCACCGAGACAAAGAGCCACCGGAGCCGTCACACATGCGCTTAAAATCGGTTGAACTATTCGGTTTCAAATCCTTTGCCGACCATACCGTCATCACTTTCGACGACGGCATCACCGGCATCCTCGGCCCGAACGGCTGCGGCAAGTCGAATGTCGT
>JAJBTL010000276.1:3224-6272 GCA_020860865.1 Planctomycetota bacterium
TCCTCGGCGAAAAGTCCGCCAAGAACCTCCGTGGCGAGGAAATGCTCGACGTCATCTTCTCCGGCTGCGCCACCCGGCCGCCGTCCGGCATGGCCGAAGTCAAACTCATTTTCGACAACGCCGACCAGACGATTCCCCTGCCCTATGCCGAGGTCTGCATCGGCCGCCGCCTCTACCGGTCGAAGGAAAGCCACTACTTCATTAACCAGACCCGCTGCCGGCAGAAGGAAATCCGCGATCTCCTCCTCGACTCCGGCATCGGCACCAGCGGCTATACCGTTATTGAACAGGGCCGGGTCGAGGCTCTCCTCCACGCCAAACCGGCTGAACGGCGCACCGTCTTCGAGGAGGCGGCCGGCATCGCCAAGTTCAAAATCCGCCGGAAGGAAATCCTCTCCCGCCTCGACCGGACGGAGCAAATCCTCCTCCGGGTCAACGACCGGGTCGAGGAAAAGGAGCGGCAAATCCGGAAAGTCGCTACCCAGGCCGCCAACGCCCGACGCCACCGCCGCCTGTCGGAAGAACGCGACGCCATGCGGACCCACCTGTACACGCGGAAATTCGCGGCCGAACACGACCAGCTCCGTCTCCTCGCCAAGCAGCGGGAGGATCTCGAGCAGGAACTTGACCGGGAAGAAAAGGGCCTCGCCGCCCTGAACGGCGAATTCACCCGCTTGTCCGAACACGAGGCCAACCTTTCCCGCGACCGGGACGAGGTGGTGGAAGCGGCGGCCTCGACCCAGGAAGAACTGTCCGCCGTCCAACTCGGCCAGTTGGACGCGAAGAACCGCATAGAAACGCTCACTGCCGAAATCAGCCGGGGCAATGAACGGCGGAACGATCTCCTCGCCCGGTTGGAACGGTTGACCGCCCAGGAAGCGGAGACGCGGGCGCAACTCGCCTTCGCCCGGGAACGGGCGGAAGCGCTTGAAGAAAAGTTCCGGGAACAGAACGAAAGCCGCCAGGCCCTTCTTGACGAAGCGGCGGCGGCGGAAACGGCGGTCACCAGACTGCGGAATGAAACCATCGACGCGAACCGGCTCCGCCAGGATCTGTCGGCGGATGTCGTCCGAATAGAAGCGGCGGAACAGTCGTCGGCGAGCCGCATCGCCCTCGTGGACGGCCAGATCGCCCGCCTCCGGGAAGAGGAGGACGCGGTCCGCCAAGCCCTTCTGAAAGTCGAAGGCGAGTATAACGAAGCCGCCGCCAGCTTTGGCGAGAACGCCAAGCGCCTCGACGACATCCGTGGCCAGGCCCGGTCCCTCTCCGCCCAGGCCGACGACCTCCTCCGGGAAGAACGCGCCCGGGAATCCGAACGGTCGGCGAAGGCGTCCCGGAAAGCCACCCTGGAAGACTTGGAAGCCAGCTTCGACGGCGCCTTTGAAGGGGTACGGAATATCCTCACCGCCCAGCGTGACGGCCGGTCGGAATGCCGTGGCGTCGTCGGCATGGCCCTTGACCTCATGACAGTACCGCAGGATGTAGCCGTCGCTGTCGAGACGATTCTCGGCGGCCAGGCCCAGGACGTTGTTGTCGAATCGGCCCGAGACGCCCAGACCTGCATAGAATACCTAAAGCGAAACCGCCTTGGCCGCGCCACCTTCCTCCCCATCGACAGGATTCAGCCGCGCCGCCGCCTGGTGCAGAACCTCCGGCACATCCCCGGCGTCATCGGCGACGCCGTCGACCTGGTCCAGTACGACCGGCGTTACAACGCCGTCATGGAATACCTTCTCGCCGGCACCCTCGTTGTCGACAGCCTCGATCTCGCCCGCGAACTGTCGGCCCGGGAAGCGCGGGGCGTCCGCATCGTCACGGTGGATGGAGACGTCGTCAATCCGTCCGGGGCCATGACCGGCGGCCACGGCCGTCAGCGCCGGGCCGGACTGGTGCAGCGGAAAGCCGAACTGGACGCCCTCGTCGACGAACTGGCAGACTGCGAACGCCGGCTTACGGAAGTCGAACGCCGCCGTCAGGAAATCGTCCGCCAGTCGGAAAGCCTGACCCGGGAAGCGTCCGAACTCGAACGCCGCCTCGCCGAAGCCGGACGGTCCGAAGAAGGGTTGAAGCAAAACCTCGCGTCGCGCCGGGCCGATGCCGACCGTGTCGCCAGGTCGATTGCCGAACTGGCGACGGAACGGGAAAGCCTCCAGGCCGGCGGCCGCCAGGGCGAACTCGAGGAAAAGCGCCGTCTTCTCGCCGAGTGCGAAGAGAACCTCGCCCGCCTCGAGCAGGACGTCGCCGCCCGCACCGAAGACCAGCGCCGCACCCGGGAACGCATCGACCTTCTTGGCCATGAATTCGCCACCCTGTCGGGCGAACGATCCGGCGCCATCGCCAAGGCGGCGGAATTCGAGAGCCGTCTCGGCGAGTTCGTCTCCGGCCTCGCCTCGACCCGGGACGAACTGGACCGTCCGGGCTTGTCCGCCTCGGAAGCGGAAGCGAACATCGCGGCGGCGCGGGAACGACTGGAAGAACTGAACAGCCGGGAAGCCGACCTCCTCCGCGTCCGGGACGAACGCCGCGCCACCGCCGCCGAACTGTCGGATAAACTGACGGAATGCCGTCAGCACCTGGATGACCTGCGTCAGCGGGAACGCGACAGCCAGGCCCAGGCCGCCCGCATCCGGGAAGGCCTCGGCCACATCGACCGGCAGCAGACCGAATGCCGCATGCGCATCGAAAATGTCAGGGAAAAGGCCCGGGAAGAACTCGATCTCGAGTTCGGGGACATTGACATCGTCGCGGAAGACGACAACGCCGATACGGACGGCGGCCTTGCCGCGCCGGAAGCGAAAGCGGCGACGGACCAGCCCGACTACGAATGGCTCGACTGGCCGAACGATCAGCTCGAGGCCCGCATCGACGACGTCAACCAGAAGATCCGAAACATCGGCGGCGTCAACCCTGGCGCTATCGAAGAACTGGCCGAACTCGAGGCAGCCGCCGAATTCCTTCGTTCCCACAAGGAGGAACACGAGGAAGCGGCGGCCGGCATGAAGGAAGCCATCGACCGCCTGAACGAGGAAAGTTCAACCCGCTTCACCG
>JAJBTL010000084.1 GCA_020860865.1 Planctomycetota bacterium
CCGCTGAACCGCGCCGCCACGACAACTACCACCACCCGGACCGTCGGCGCCATGCCCACCCCGACCATGAACAGCGCCACGCCGACCACGACCCCGGTTGTCGGCACGAGCGCCACCCGGATCACCACCACCCCGGCCACCACCAGCCGGGACACCGGTGGCAGCTTCAACAGCGCCGCCGCCAACATGACCATGTCCGGCATCGGCAACATGTCGACCCCGACCACCGGCACCGCCAGCAGCGGCACGAACATCGGTTCGTCCGGCGTCGGCGCCTCGGTCATGGGCAACAACTCCACCTCCAACACCAACCGGTAACTGATCTGCCAACACCGTTTGGTACGTTATTACAAAAAGCCGTCCTTCCCGGGCGGCTTTTTTTCATGGAGGAGCCGCCAACAGGGTGTACAATGGGAATAGTCACATACGTCCGTTACCCTTACCCCATACAACCGACTACTTCGTCCCACGCGTCTCGCCCTCACGCGGGACGCCGGATACTAAAAAAAGGGAGGTACCAATGCGTCATCGCCTTCTTCTCTTTCTCGCCTTCCTCTGCCTCCCAGCCCGTCACGCCGTAGCGGCGAGCGATCAGGCTTTCTACTATCCGGAGAAAACCGTCACCGCCATCGTCCCCTTCGCCGCCGGCGGCGGCCTCGACCTCTCGGCCCGCCTTCTCGCAAAGTACGTCGCGCCGAAATTGGGCGTCCCGGTCGAAGTCGTCAACCTTACGCGGGGCGGCAATATTCGCGGCAATATGGAAGGCATCCAGGCCTACCCGGACGGTTACACCCTCCTTATCTGGGGAAGCGGCCTTTTTACGGACGACCTCCTCGTCCGGAACGCCCCGTACAATTACGAAGACGTCGAGCCGATCTGCGGTTTCATGAACGATCCGGAGGTCCTCGTCGTCGACCGCATTTTCGCCGAGCGCCGGGGCATCGCCACCTTCACGCAGCTCCTCGACTATGTCCGGGAAAATCCGGGCCAGGTCACCATCGGCATGGGCGGCAACTGGACAGCCCACGACCTGTTCCGCCTCCGCATCGAACGCATCGCCGACATCCGTTTAACCGAATGCCCTTCCTAGGCGGCCGCCTCGCCCTTGAAGCCGTCGCCAAGGGAAACGCCAACGTCGCCAACTGCTTCACCGCCGAACTGTTCGGCCTTCCCGAACGGATGCGGGCGAATGTCCTGCCGCTGGTCGTCGCCAGCGAGGAGCCCCTGCCGCTCCTTCCGGACGTGCCGAGCGTTGTCGAACTCGGCTATCCGAATATGGCCCAGTCGATGTGGCGGATGATAACCGCGCCGCGCGGAACCGATCCGGCGATTGTCAAGAAACTCGAAACCGTCATCCGGGAGGTGCTTGAGAATCCGATTTTCCGAAAAGAAGCCACAACGATGGGCTTTTTCCCCGTCTTCATGAGTTCGGAAGAAATGGCTATCTACCTGAAGGAACAACACGCCCGGGCCGAAAGCCTCCTCACCCAATACGGCGCCATTGGCGTCAAGGAAGTGGAATGAGGCCGCGCATTTTAGAAATCCCTCCACAAAAAAAGTAGCGCATCCGTTTGCCGGGTGCGCTACTTTTGCTTCAAGAAAAATAGTGTTCAAATAAAGGTTTAATACACCGACTTCCACTCGTCGATATTTGACTTGTCGAACCGGAACGGCGCGCCGAGCATGATTTCCGTGCCGCCGTCCGCCGCTTCGACAACCTGTTTCTCGCCGAGGTGCCCGGCCGTCAGGCTCTCGTTATGGTGGCCGCTAATGGTCTCGTTCGACAACGCCACCGCCGCGTAGCCGGCCAGGTAGCCGAGGTCAATTGGATTCCACAGGTACATCCACGGGCAAACGCCGTTCTGGATATATTCGGCCATCTCACTCGGCAGGCCAAGGCCGGTCAGGAACACCTTGCCGGCCAGATCCTTGTCCGTCAGCACCTTGCCGGCGGCGGCGATACCGACCGTCGTCGGGGCGATGATGACCTTGAGGTTCGGGAACGTCTTCAGGAGCGCTTCCGTCTCGGACGTCGATTTGTCCCGGAGGTCGTCACCGTAGGCGACTTTGCGGAGCTGCAGTTCTTCGTAACGCGGATTATTCAGTTCCTTCCGCATCCATTCTATCCAGATGTTCTGGTTGGTCGCTTGCGAGGTGGCGCTGAGGACGGCGATGTCGCCCTTCCCCTTGGCCATTTCGTAGGCGGCCTGCACCTGGACGCGGCCGATCAGTTCCGGATCGGCCTGGTTGATGTGGACGTCGCGGCTGGCCGCGTTGACCGCCGAGTCGGCGGTGACGATGCGGATGCCGGCGCGCATCGCTTTTCGGAGGACGGGCTGGAGCGCGTCCGGATCGTTCGCGGACAAGCCAATAGCCGCCACCCGCTGGGCGATGAGTTCCTCAATGATGGAAATCTGCGCTTCCGCCGTCGGCAAATCGGGCGCCCGGAGGATGCACTCGCCGCCCTGTTCTTCGATAGCGGTCTTGTAGCCTTCCATCAGTTTTTCGCCAAACGGATTGCCGGTACTCTTGAAGATGAACGCGTACTTTTTCACTTCTCCCGCCGGTGCCGCCACCAGGCAGCCGAATACCAACAGGAGCGCCAACAGGCCAAGACGTTTACCCATGCTAATCCTCCTAAAAAGAGAAAGAGACGACCCCAGATTACACTATGCCGAATTTTTCCGTTTCGTCAAATAGCTCCCGATCATTCCCCGCACATTCGGTATCGCCACCGCGATTATGAGAAGGAGCCCGATTATTATCATAAGGACCTGCGCCGACACGTTCCTGAGGCCAAGGCCGAAGCGGAGATAGCCGACCGTGAACACGGCGAGGACGGCGCCGATGAGCCGGCCCTTGCCGCCCGATGTCGAAATGCCGCCAAGAACCACCATGGCGATGACATCGAGTTCATACCCCTGCGCCACGTTCGGCCGCGTGCTCCCCATCCGGCTTGTTAGGAACAGGGCCGTCACCCCCGCCATCAAACCGGTCAACGTGTAGACGATCAGCCGCACCCGGTCCACCGGCACGCCGGAGAACACGCAGGCCATGCGGTTCGACCCGATGCCGTAGACCTGGCGACCGAAGGTCGTCTTATGGAGAACCAGCCCGAAAATGACGGCGCAAACAAGGAAGGCGAAAAGCATGAACGGAATCGGCCCGAAATATTCCCAGCCGAGATATTCGAACCACAGCGGGAATTTGCCGACGGCCTGGTCTTCCAGAAGGATAAGGGCGATGCCCCGGTAGATAATCATCGTCGACAAGGTGACAATCATCGGCGCCAGTTCCGGAAACTTTATGAGGATGAACCCGTTCACAAACCCGCAGGCCGCCGCCACCGCGAGGCAACAGAGCATCGCCGCCGGCATCGGCATCCCGGCCCGATGGAGAAGCCCCATCGCCACCGCCGACAAGGCCACGGTGGACCCGACCGAGATGTCAATCTCCCCCATGATGATAATGTACGCCATCGGCAGGACAATGAACGCCTTGTCCAAAAACGTCATCGTCGTGTCGACGAGGTTGGGGAAGTCCAGGTAATACGGCGACAACTGGGCATTGACAATGTGGATAAGGATGAAGACGAGGAACAGAATCCATTCCCACTGGAGGAAAAACCCCTTCCAGGAAAACGGCCTTTCCAGTGACATTCCGGCTGAATGCTCCATTAGATAGGCCTCCGCGCCAGGTTCGACCGGTCGACGTTCCGCTTGACCAGGGTGTTCACGAGGATAGCGACAAGGATGATGGCGCCCTGTATGGCGTTTTGCCAAAACACGGACATGTTGATCATCGGAAGGGCGTTATTCAGGGTGCCAAGAAGCAGCGTGCCAAGAAGAACGCCCCCGACCTTCCCGGAACCGCCGACGATGGAGACGCCCCCGAGGACGCAAGCGGCGATGACGTTCATCTCGTAGCCGCTCGCCGTGTCGCCCTGGGCCGAGGCGAATTTCGCCACCCAGAGAACGCCGCAAAATCCGGACAATCCCCCCATAATCGCGTAGGTGAGCCAAGTCAGCCGTTTCGCATGGATGCCGCTGATGGCCGCCGATTCCGGGTTCGACCCGACGGCGTAGATGCGCCGTCCGGTCCGGGTGTGATTGGTGAAATAATAGAAGAGAAGGTAGATGACGGCGGCGATAATGATGTAATGGCGGATGCCAAGGAACCGCCCCGTCGCCATGTCCTTGAACGTGTCCGGCATCTGGTACGCCGACACCCAGCGCCGTCCGGAGACGATATAGGTAAGTCCCCGGAACACGTACATCATGCCAAGGCTGGCGATAATCGGCAGGACGCCAAGGACCGCCACTACAACGCCGACGATGGACCCGCAGGCCAGCCCGACCAGCGTGCCAATAAGGATGGCGAGTAACGGCGGCGTGTCCGGGAAATTCGACACGGTGAGGGCGGCAATCATCCCGGACAGCGCCAGGTTGGCCCCGATGGACAGGTCGATACCCCGGATAATGATGACCAGCATCATGCCGAGGGCGAGAATGCCGAGGATGGAAGCGTTGGCGAGAAGGTCATCAAGATTTTCAAAGGTGAAGAAATTGGGATTTTTCCATTGGGTAAAGATCATGATGACGAGGATAAACACGAGAAGCCCGATCTCCCGGAACTTCCCGAATTTCGCCAACAGCCCTTCCTTGGGTATCGCCCGGGTCCCTGCGTTCGTGCTCATTCGCCGCGTCTCCCGTTCGCCGTAGCGCTGGACCGGTCGTACCGGCCCGACTCGTGGATGGTGAAAGTGCTGCTGTAAATAACGCCTCGAAAAACCGCTCCCGACTCAGGCCGAAGATGCTGACGCCGTTGCCGCTGTCGACGTCGCCGCCGGTTTTGCCGCCATCGCCGCTTCGAGAATCTTCTCCTGCGTCGCTCCGGCCCGGTCGAATTCGCCGGTCAGGCGGCCGCCTCGCATGACAAGAATGCGGTCGCAGAGCCCGAGGACCTCTGGCATTTCGGAACTGATGAGGACGATGCCGTAACCGTTCGCCGCCAGTTCGGCGATTATTTCGTACATGGCCGATTTGGCGCCGATGTCGACGCCTTTTGTCGGCTCGTCCAGGATGAGGATCTTCGCGTTGGTGTTGAGAAGTTTCGCCATCACCACCTTCTGCTGGTTGCCGCCGGACAGGGAACTGGCCGGATCGTGGACCGACCGCGCCTTCACGGTCAGCCGCTCGGACAGCCGGTGCGACGCGGTTATCTCGTCCTTTTCCCGAATCCAGCCTCGCCGCTACTGGTTCTTTAGGGACGGCAGGCTGATGTTCCGGCCGATTGACCAGGTGAGAACGAGCCCCTGTTTCTGCCGGTCTTCCGGCAGGTAGGCGACGCCGGTCCGCATGGAGTCTCCGGGATTCCGGATAGTGACCTTTTTCCCTTCGACAAAAATCTCGCCGGAATCATGCGGCATAATGCCGAAAATGGACTGGAACACCTCGCTTCGCCCGGCCCCGACAAGCCCGGTAAAACCGAGGATTTCCCCTTCCCGGAGGGAAAAGGAAATGTCCTGGAAATAGCCGGCCTTGGACAGCCCGTCGACCCGGAAGATTTCCTTCCCGACAACGTTCCGCTTCTCCGGAAACAACTGGGTGATTTCCCGCCCGACCATGGCGACAATGAGTTCGTGGTTGGAAATATCCGACACGTTCCAGGTGCCAATGTACGACGAATCGCGGAACACCGTCACCCGTGACGCCAGCCGGTACATGTCCTCGAACCGGTGCGAAATAAAGATGATGGACACGCCTTCGTCCCGGAGCTGTTCGGTGATACGATAGAGATCCTCGGACTCGCTTTTGGTCAAGGCCGCCGTAGGCTCGTCCATGATGATGATGCGGGCGTTTTGGGAAAACGCCTTGGCGATTTCCACCATCTGCTGTTGGGCGACGGACAAGGCGCCCATCTGGTCCCGGGGCGAGAAATTGGCGTTCAGGCGGGACAACAACTTCCCCGCTTCGTCATGCATGTCGTTCCAGCGGAGGCGGCCGAAGGCGCCGGTCTTTTCGTGGCCGATGAAGATGTTTTCCGTCACGGACAGGTCGGGGTAACAGGTGACGTGCTGGTAAATGGCGGCGATGCCGGCGGCCTGGGCCATGTTCGGATCGGTGAACTTGACCGGCTTCCCGTCAAGGCGCATGACGCCGGAGTCCGGTTCGTGGACGCCGGTGATGACCTTGATAAACGTCGATTTCCCCGCCCCGTTCTCGCCCAT
>JAJBTL010000376.1 GCA_020860865.1 Planctomycetota bacterium
GGGTTGCACCTTCTGCGCCACCGGCCGCCTCGGCTTTGTCCGGAACCTGACAGCTGGTGAGATTGTCGAACAGGCCTATATCATCGACGCCCGCCTCAGGGAGCGCGGCGAAAAGGGCCTGAGCCACATCGTCTACATGGGCATGGGCGAGCCGCTCCTCAACCTGGACGCGGTCCTCGCCTCGGCGGCGATACTCCACAATCCGAACGGCCTCGGCCTGTCCGGCCGTCATCTGACCATCTCCACCGTCGGCATCCCGGCCGGCCTCCGCCGCCTGGCCGAGAGCGGCATGATTCACCGGCTGGCCGTGTCCCTCCACGCCCCGAACCAGAAAATCCGGGAACAGATTCTCCCCGCCGCCACACGCTGGCCGCTGTCCGAACTCCTCCCGGCCCTCGAGTCCTACGCCGAATCCGCCGCGCGGGACATCACCTTCGAATACGCCCTTATTGACAAGGTCAATTCGTCGCCCCGCGACGCCAAAGAACTGGCCGCCCTCCTCGCTCCGTTCCGTGGCCTTGTCAACCTGATCCCGCTGAATCCGGTCCCCGGCGTCCCCCTGAAACCGCCGCCGGCCGCCGCCATTCGCCGCTTTCAGGAAGTGCTGGAAAATGCCGGTCAACCCGCAACGGTGCGGATGGAAAAAGGCGCGGAAATCGGCGCCGCCTGCGGCCAACTCCGGGCCGAAGCGACGGGCGAGGATAGGTAAAATAGCGTAAAACAGAACGAATAAAAGAATGCCTCGACTTCGCCAAAAGTCGAGGCATCCAACAGAACGCGTCACCCCACAGTTAAATGATAAAGTATAACGTCAAAATGTTTTACAGAAGAGAATTATTCGCTTACGCCGGTGGCGGCTGCCGGAAGAACAGCACATACACGAGCGCCGCCGCCAACACGACAACGCCGCCGCCGAGCAATCCCATCCACAACTTCATGTTTTCAATGCGGCGAAGGAGTTCGCTGTCGTTCGAACCGGATTGGGTGGCTGTCCGCACCATGCCGGTCAACCGGGCCGAAGGCATGCCGGTACTGACCACCCCGCCCTTGGCGGCGCGGCGCACTTCGTCGAGATCGTTCAGGAGTTCGGAGAAGTTCTGGTAACGGTCCGACGGTTTCTTCTTCATCAGCCGTTCCACCACTTCAATCATCTTCGGCGGCAAGTCCTTCACCACCGCCGAAATCGGCCGGGGTTCCGACTTGATGTGCTGGTCCATGACATCGGAAACGCTGCCGCCGAACGGCGGATTGCCGGTCAGCATGTGGTACAGTGTCGTCCCGAGGGAATAGAGGTCGGACCGGAAATCGAGGTTCTTTTCGCCCCTGGCCGCTTCCGGCGAGATATAGTCGGGCGTTCCCAGCACTTCCCCTTCTGTCGACAGGACCGACTCGAGGGAGGACTTGACGAAGCCGAAATCGCCGAGTTTGGCAATGCCGCCCTTCGTCGCCATGATGTTCCCTGGCTTGACATCCCGGTGGACGATGCGTCGCTGGTGAAGGTATTCGAGGGCGCTCGCCACCTGGATGGCGATGGCGACGGTGGACTGGAGATCCATCCGGCCTTCCCGGTCGAGGGTGGCGTCGACCGGTTCGCCGTCGACGAATTCCATCGAGAAGTAGAGGGTCGATTTATAGCGGCCGACATCGATGACCTGGATAAGGTTCGGGTGGGACAGGCGCCCGACGAGTCGGGCCTCGACGAGGAACCGTTTCCGGAATTCGTCGTCAGTCACCCAGCGTTCGTGAAGAACCTTCAGGGCGACGATGCGGCCCATCGACAACTGCCGCGCCTTGTAGACGACGCCGAGGCCGCCTTCCCCGAGTTTACCGATAATTTCGTAGCCGCCGATGCGCTGGCCCCTGGCGCGGGCGTCCCGGATAAGGCGTTCCTTCGCCTTATAGACGGCCCAGACCTGCTCGGACTTCAGGACCCCGGTCTCGAGAAGCACTTCCTCGACCGGACGGCGCGGCTTCCCGGACTCGGCCTCCTTGTTGATGACGCGTTCGGCCTCCTCCAGTTGCTCCCGGGTCACCACCCGGTGGGCAATGGCCAACGTCGCGAAATCGAGGTCTTTCTCCATGTCCGGAAGTTCGGCGGTGTCAGCCACGGAAACCCCTTTTCTTCTTCGGATTCAAATGAGTGTGATAATCCCGAATCGCCTTTTCCTGGTCCGGCGTCTCGACAGAACCGGGACGCGCCGCCCGGACCTGCCCGAGAGCCTGGGAAGGGCTGGCGCCCCGGCTCACCAGGTAACAGGCGATCATCGTGCCGGTGCGGCCGATACCGGCGCCGCAGTGGACCACGACAGCCACGCCGTCGGCGAGGCATTCGTTGACGAACTGCACAAACTCCCGGATCTGCATCCGGGTCGGCGCCGAAAAATCCCGCATCGGTAAATGAAGGTAGCGGAACCCGACATCCGAAAGGGCATCGGTATCGAGGGCCATTTCCGTCAGGGACACGACGGCGCCGATGCCTTGCCGTGACAATCCGCCCAGGTCGGACCGGAGATCGCCGAACCGGCCCGGCTCGGCGCTGCCGGCCAGTTTACCCGGGATAACGTATGAAAAGTTCCCGGGCATTACTCCCACACGTCGAAGGCTTCGGCGAAGTCGTAGACGGCACGGAATTCTTCCTTGGTATCGGACTCGCGGCGTTTCCACTCGAGTTTTTCATCGTCGACCATGAGGAAGACGATTTCGCCGACATCGTCTGTCCGCCGGACGCCCCAGCTTTCCAGCACGACCTTGGCCATGCAACCCCAGCGCTCCCGGGCCAGGCGGCGGAACGCTTCGAGGAGTTCGTAGCCGCTGATGTGGAAGTTTATGCCGTCGTCGCCCCGGGACGAGGCAACGTCCCGCGGTTTCATTTCGCCCGACTTCAACCATTTTACCGCCATCGCCACCGCTTCGTTCACAAAAAAGAACGCCGCCGGCGTGTACCGGCCGTCGCGGCGGGCAACAAAGGCTATCCGTTCCCGAACCTGCTCGGGGATCATTAATTCTTCCATAGAGTTCTTCTTATATCTCCGGAACGCAATGCCGGACGATTCGATTATTAATGGATAAGGCAATCCACCCTTCTCCATATTATGTCGTCGTCCACTACCCGGTACCCCTATTCCGGACTCTTTTCCCCCTCGCCCCGGTCCTCCGCGCCGCTCTTCGGTTCGTCCGGGAGGGACTGACCGGCGGGCGGGGTTTGACGGCGGCTGTCGGACGGGTTCATCCTGCCGCTCCGGCGCGAACTTTCCCCGACCCGGTAGCGGCCAGACGGGCGGTTGTTGTCGCCCCGGCCCGGTCCGGGCATCTACCCGCCCTTCCGGCGCGGTTGGATTTCCTTGATTTCCGACAGGTGCACGAGTTCCACCGATCCGTCCGGCAGGAGGAGTTGTATTTCCTGCCTGAACATGTCGGCCGACGCCACCTCGCCCGTGAAGTTTTCCGTGACGCAAATGGATCCCCGGGACGGCATTTCCGCCTGGAGGGTCGAATAGACCTCGTCCTCGAAGCGGAGGCAGCACATCAACCGGCCGCAGTGGCCGGAAATTTTCGACGGGGCCAGGGTGGTCTTCTGCATCTTCGCCATCCGCATCGTCACCGGTTCGAGGTTGCGGATAAAGGTGCGGCAACACAGTTCCCGGCCGCAGTGTTCGTAGTCGGCGAGGAGTCGCGCTTCGTCCCTGACGCCGATCTGCCGCATCTCGATGCGGGTCCGGTAACGTCGGGCCAGTTCCTTGACGAGTTCCCGGAAGTCGACGCGGTTGTCCGCCAGGAAGTAGAAGATAATCTTGTCGCCGGAGAACAGGTGCTCGACCCCGACAAGGCGCATGGGGAGGTTCCGCTCCTTGATGCATTCCTGGCAGGTGACGAATTCCTCCGGCTCCTTCGTGTCACGGATATGGCCGAGGATGGACCGGTCGGCGTCGTTGGCCAGGCGGAGGAGTTCGCCCTGGGTCGCTTCGCCGTCCGCCATCGGCCGGGGCCGGCCCATGGCGGTGCCGACGTCGATGCCTCTGGCGGTTCTGACAATGACTTCGTCCTCGGTGCGGAATTCGTCCGACTCGCTGGCAAATCTTTCGGTCATGGCCATGAGGCCGTACCGAACGGTGACGATAAAGTTGGGCATAGTTATTCCAAAGACAATTTCATCGGCACTTCGCCGCAGTCGGGGAACTTCGGACACTTGACGCACACGAGCCAAACCTTGTGCGGCAGCGTATCCCGACTGACCAGGTGAAAGCCGAAATGGGCAAAGAAATCCGGGATATACGTGAGGGTGAACACCTCCGTGGCCCCGAATTCGCGAGCGTCGGCGAGAGCCGCCTCGAGGAGCAACTTGCCGATGCCGTGGCCCTGGTATTCCTTTCGGACCGCCAGGGACCGGACCTCCACGAGGAGATCCCAGGCCGGATCGACGCAGACGCACCCGACGATGGTGCCGTCGGGCAATTGGGCGACAAGGAAGGCGCGCAGTCGTTCGAGCGTATCGCCGATGGACAGGGGAATCATGACCCCTTCATTGCCGAAATCCCTGACAACATTGACAATGGCCAGGACATCGGTCAAAACGGCCCGGCGGATGGTAATGTCCAATCGCTTTCCTATGCCCCCTCGTAATCAAAACATTTCAAAAACAGCGTGGCGCGGCCGGCACGCTGATGCCGTAACGCAACCATATTTTATGGGTACAAATGACTGTAGCGCTTCCCCTCCGCATCCTTTTCTCCGGGAAGCGGACGAGAATGGCCACAGGCACGTATTATTATGCCGACCGGGTCCCCGGAAGGAAAGCAAATTACCCGTGGCTGTTCCGGCCGGCGGTACCGCCGTCGAGGATGATGTCGTCGAAGCGAAGGCCGTGGTCGGCGGCGATGGTCACGGTCCTGCCCTTCTCCGCCTCGATTTCCGCCACCATCGCCCGCTTGGCGTTGGCGAGGGCGAGAGCCGCCTCCGGATGCATGCGGACGACAAGGTCGGAGTCGTGTTCGTCCAGGTATCCCCGCACCTTCCGGAGAAATTCGAGGCTCAGGACTTCGATGGATTTCCGGATGCCGGTGCCGTCGCAGCACGGGCACGGCGTGTAGAGGGTTTTCTTGACGCTCTGCCGGATGCGCTGGCGGGTCATTTCCATGACGCCGAGTTGGGAAATCGGCAACACCGTCGTCCGCGCCCGGTCTCGGCGGATGGCGTTCCGGAAGGCGTCCTCGACGGCGCGGCGGTCCTGCGAACTTTCCATATCGATGAAGTCGACCATGACGAGGCCGCCAAGGTCGCGGAGGCGAAGCTGGCGGGCCGCTTCGGCGGCGGCTTCCTTGTTCATGGCGAGGATGGTCTCGCGGGTCGAATCGCCCTTCCGGAACCGGCCGGTATTGACATCGATGGCGACCAGGGCCTCGGTCTGCTCGATAACCAGTTCGCCGCCGGACGGCAGCCGCACCGACCGGTCGAAGGTGCGTTCGATGGACTGCTCGACGCCGTACCTGTTGAAAATCGGTTCGCCGTCCGAGTAGAGGTACAGCTTGTCCGTAAATTCGGGCATGAACGTCTCGAGGAACCCTTTCGCCTGGCCGTAGGCGGTCTCCGAGTCGATGATAATTTCCTCGACATCGTCGACAAAGTCCCGGATGGCCCTGACCACCAGGTCGGATTCCTGGTAGAGGGCGACCGGCGGTTTCGAGCGGATTGCCAGTTCCTTTATCGCTTCCCACAGGCGGGTAAGGCTCTGGAGGTCGTTCTGCAATTCCTCCCTACCGTGCCCCATGCCGGCGGTGCGGATGATGTAGCCCATATCCTTCGGCGGCTCAAGGTGGTCGAGGATGTTTTTGAGGCTTTGCCGTTCCTTGTCGTCGGTGATTTTCTTGCTGACGCCCTGTTTCGACACCGCCGGCATGAGGACGAGGTAGCGTCCGGGAATGGAGATGTAGGTCGTGAGGCTCGGACCCTTGTTCGCCAATTGTTCCCGGGTTATTTGGACCAACACCTCCTGCCCCTTGTAGAGCATATCCTCGATGGCGGGGCGGCCGCTGGTGCGTTTTTCCTTGCGGCGGCGGCGCTTCAGGACGTCGTCGTAGCCGCCGAACGGGGCGATGACGTCGTTCGCATGGAGAAAGCCGTTTTTCTCGCCGCCGATGTCGACAAAGGCGGCTTGGAGGGTCGGCTCGATGTTCTGAACCTTGCCTTTGTAAATTTTCCCGTGGGTATAG
>JAJBTL010000453.1 GCA_020860865.1 Planctomycetota bacterium
GCTCTGTACACCCATAGGGATTCTCCCTTATGGGACATTGTCGGGCATGGGGAGGCGGGTACAACGCACGCCTCGGGGAAAGGATCAGCGACTGGATCAGGCGACACGATGCACACCAGTACGATTCGCGTTCGTCATCGGCGCGACGCCACGCCCGGGAGCGGCACTCCTCCTGGCGGCGCTCGTCGTCCTCCTCGCCACCCTCCTGCCGGTCCGGGCCGACGAGATCGAGGACCTATATGCCGAACTCATGCGCCGGTCGGAAGTCTTAAACGCCGAACTCCAGACCATTCTCCACGAAATCGACAACCCGCGTCCCATCCCGGAAGCGCCCGAACGGGTGCTGTCCCTCCGCCGGAACGCCGCCGTCACCATCGGCGGTGAACTGCGGACCAATTACATCTACAGTTCAGGCGAGTGGCGGGACCCCTTCCTCGACCCGGCCGGTGACGGCGCCACGACGAAATCCCGCCTGAGCGGCCTCGACATCCAGACGGCGAGACTGATGGTCGAAGGCCGTGCCGGCGACCGCTGGCGGGTGTTCTTTGACATCAACCTCCAGGGCTACAACGGCCGCCACCGGCTCACCCGGACCATCAACCCGAATTCCGGACTGCCCATGGACGAATGGACCAACCGCTACGACCGGGACGAGGAAAACGACATCCTCTCCCAGGCCTATGTCGAGATGATGAAAGCCAGCCACAGCGGCTTCGGCTTTATCGTCGGCAAGGTCAGGTTGCCGTTCGGCCTCTGGAACAAGCGAAACCTCTTCGCCCAATCCTACATGGACGGCGGCGACCTGACGACCTCGTACCTCATGCAGCCGGAAGGCTGGAACAGCAGCGTCCGCCTGCCCCACGCCTCGCGCCTTGTCGATCCGCCGGTGGCGGCGATGCTGACCTATGAGATGCGGGACATTATCCGCTTCGAAGCGGCGATGTTCAGGGAGACGGAACGGATATGGGAACGGCGGCGGGGCGACGGCACCTTTGAATCCCGCGACGAATCCGGCTTTATGCCGCGTTCCTGGCAGGTCGGCGTCAGCCTCCAGCCGCTCGAGGGCTGGGAACTGACCGCCCACTACCGGAACCGCCACAGCCGCGGCCGGAACCTGTCCTACTGGTCCGACAGCCCGTACCGCTGGGACTTCCGGGGCGACCTCGCCAGCGGCGCCGGCGACCCGCGTTGGGACGACGCCCTCGGCCAATGGTCCGACACCGGCACCGGTCCGGCCTTCGGTTCGACGAGGGACGAGCAGTCCCTCATAGTCGGCCTCGCCGTCGAGATACCGAACACCAACCTCACGGCCAGCGTCGAGTATGCCAAAGGCTGGAACCAGGGCTTTAACGAACACATCAAGTCGGAAGGGGTCAATGTCGGCCTTGGCTATCGCATTCTCCCCCGCCTCACCCTTCACGCTCAGGGCGAATGGCTCCACGTCCGCGACCGGAGCTGGATGGCCCAGACCGCCGACGGCGCCTGGCAACGGGATCGCCGCGACAACAACCTCTACCGCTTCCTCCTCGGCGCCGAATACGAAGTGGCCCGGAGCCTGACCATCGAGGCCGGCTGGCAGTACGAACAGTGGCGGATGAAGTCGGAAATCGTCCCGCGTGACGACGGCGGCAAGGTGCTCAATCGGGCCAATACCTTCTATATGGGGACCCGGTTTATATTCTGATGTATTTTACTCTCCCGGGTAAACGCATGAAACCTGAATCGCTCGAGCCATCCGGCCAGTCGCCTCGCCGTCCTGACGGGAGCGACGCGATCACGCACGACACCGATACCTACCCGGCCGTGCCGCCGGCGGACCTGATCGGGACGGCCGTAAGCGACGGTGAAGCATCCATCGTCGACACCGCCGTGACGATATCGGAAGGCTATTTTGAAAGCGCCGCCGCCTCCGGCCGTGGCTTGTATGTCGCCCGGCGCAGCCGGAAGGAATGGCTGGTCCGGCTTGCCCTCATGCTGACCGGTCTCGGTTTTGCCCAAATAGGCACCACCCTCGTTATCCTCATCGCCATCGGGTCTGACCCGTACACCGTTTTTGTTCAGGGCCTTGCCACCGTGTTCGGCTTCACCATTGGTGTCACCCACCTGGCCTTTACCTCGCTCCTTTTCATTTTCTTCGCCGTTTTCGCCCGATCGTATATTCTCCCTGGCACCTTTGTCGGCACCTTTTTCGCCGGGCCGATTATCGATCTGTACACATGGCTGATCGGCGATATCGTTACGGCCGATTTGGCTTTGGCGGTGCGTCTCGCCCTGTCGGTGACAAGCTGCGTGATTGTCGGGATTGGCCTCGCCCTCATTATCCGATCCGACGGCGGCATGGGCGCGAACGACCTCCTGTCCGTCTATACGGCGGACAAGCTCCGCGTCCAATACCGCTGGGTCAAGGTGTCCTACGACAGCCTGTTCGTCATCACCGGTTTTCTCCTTGGCGGTGTGGTCGGCGTCGGAACGGTGCTGTCCGTCTTCCTCGTCGGCCCGGTGGCGCAGTACTTTTTCCCAACCATGGACCGGCTGGTCGGCGGCGTCCTCGTCCGGACCGGATGCGCCGCGAAGTGATGTTTATGTTCCGACCACGCGCTGGAGCAGTTCGTTCCCCCGGAAGTATCCAAGGCTGATCCCGGCCTCGCCCATCTCCCGTGGATTCGCCACACCCTTCCTCTGGTCCCCATGGTAGTCCGACCCGCCCGACACAATCCGCACCGCCCCGCCGAACAGCGCCACGACCTCGCGGGCAATGGCCCCCTTCGTCATAACGCCGCCGTAACTGGTCTTGTCATAGGTATAGACCCCCTCGATGCCGTCCAGGCCGGCACCGATGAGGAGGTGGATGAATTCGGCCCGGGGCATAACCCGGCCATCGAAATCGACATTGTCATCGATTAAATACGGATGCGCCAAAATCGAAATGCCGCCCGTCTCCCGTATCGCCCGGATAACCGACAGCGCCGCCGGTTTTTCCCGGGGGATATGGTAGGCCGGAGTGGCGTTGACGAGCCGCTTCGCCTCGGCCCAGGTGGCGGCGTAGCCTTTTCTAGCCATAAGTTCGAAGATCATCTTTTTCTGGACAGCGTCCTCGGAAATCGGGTGACCGTTATTCCGAAGGACGTCGTCCCAGGTCAAGGCCATGCCGTCCTTCCGAAGGGCGTCGACGAGTTTGACATAGCTGTCCTTCTTGGACCTGACCACCGCCGCCTCCAGGTCGTCGAAATAGCTGTCACCCCACTCGCAGCCGAAGCCGATGATGTGGACGTCCTCGATGCCGGTTTCGCACGATACCTCGATTCCCCTAAGAACAACCACCCCGGCCGCCGCCGCGTAGTCGTGCAGGGGGACTTCCCGCCCGCCAGCCATGACGCGGTCCGGCGGCCGGATATCGTGATCGGTTATCCCCACCACCGCCAATCCAAGGGCGGCGGCCCGGTCGATAAGTTCCGCCGGGCTGTCTACACCGTCTGAGCGGTTGGTGTGGAGATGGAGGTCGCACGGGTAGTCGGGCATTGTGTCTCCTGTTCGTAATAAACCTTCTCCGGATCGTGAAGATTGGACGCATTCACACGTCATTGACAATTTAGCGTTAATAATTCCGCATTTTTAAACGTTGCCCTTGACAGATAAGGGTAGCGGCCACCGAGCGGCCATGTGAGGATACCAATCATCGTATTTAAGGAGAAGTAACCATGTTCATGAGTGGGAAAAAAGTAGGCATGGCCGTCATGGCCGCCGTCCTCGTGTTGACGAGCGGCTTGTTCGCGGAAGAAATGACCCGGAGTGAAGCGAAGGCCCCGGTCTCCCGTCAGCGCGCCATGCAGATTGCCCAGCAGCACGTCAACGGCGGCCGGGTGGTCGATTCCGAGTTCAACAACCGCTGGTTCCGGGACAACGACTACGAATTCACCGTCGTCGACGATCAGAACCGCTATGAAATCCAGGTCGATGCCGAAAACGGCCAGATCATCAGCGTTGACCAGACCCCGATTTTCCGGGACAACCTGTCCGCCAACGACGCCCAGCGCGTCGCGTCCGCCATTTCCCTCCAGCGCGTCCGTGAAATCGCCCAGGAACGCGCCCCCAACGCCCTCATCGTCGATATGGACCGCGATGTCGACAGCGACCGCGTCGTATACAATGTCGAAATGATGGCGAACAACGCCGAAGTCGACATGCAGATTGACGGCATGACCGGCCGCATCCTGTCCTACGACGAAAACCGCGACACCAACAACTCCCGCCTCGGCATGCGCCGCATGAACAGGCGCAACCTCCGGGAAACCAACGCCCGCCTCGACCAGTTCGGCGCCGTTGACCCGACCCCCGTCGCCCCGATGCGCAACCGCACCGGCGTTGACCGGAGCCTCCGCGCCGAAGAGGCAATGAACCGCGCCAACGACATGATGGTGGACCCCTATGCCGGTTCCGTCACCAACAACCGGCGGTAATACCGACGCGATCCATTGACGCCGCTTCCGCGACGTCCATGATCACTATCGCCAGGCATTCGACGCCTCCCCGTTCCGCCTCTCCGTCGCGTCGATGCATAGTACCGTTCTGGCGAACAACGCCTCAGTAGAGGGCAGCCGCTTCGGTTGCCCTCTTTTCCGTTTCCTTCCCGCCGCCTCCGCGTGGTTCAGTAACGTCGTGGCGACAAGCGGGTCGAGGGGGTCAATGGGCAAGTTTCCGCCTCGCCTGTTCCTGCCCAAGTCTCGCCGCTCGGCCGAACCACTCCAGCGCCGCCTGGTGGTCCTCCGGCACGCCGAAGCCTTTTTCATAACAAAGCCCGAGTTCGTACATGGCGTCCTCGTCGTCGTTCTCGGCCGAACGCCGGTACCAGGCGGCGGACAGTTCCGGATTGACCGGCGTGCCGTAGCCCTTGGCGTTCGACATCCCGAGATGATACATGGCCTGCGGACAGCCGAGGTTGGCCGCCCGGGTGAACCAGGCGAAGGACTGGTCATAGTCCACCGGCACGCCGGCGATGCCGTATAAATAGGTATGGGCGATGGAATGCATGGCGTCGAGGCGGCCGTCCTCGGCCAGGCGCCGGAAGATGGCGAGTGCCTCCTCGCCGCGGCCGTTGTCCAGGAGCTCGTTGGCGCGGGTGAAGTCGTCCATGGTGCGTCTCCTTTTTATGCCAATGAGTATGGCGCTTCGTCAAAAACGAGTATAGGCGATGGCGGCGGGAATGTCATCCCGTACAATACCGGGCGTAGCCGTTTTTCGCTACAAAACCGAAGGAGAGCATATGCCCGAGTCCCATTCAGCCCTGGCGCCCAAGGTTGTCCCAACCCGGCCCGGCCTGACCCTGCCGGTCCGCCTCGCCCTCGCGGTGACGTTTGTCATGGTTGTTGTCACCGTCGCCGCCGACTCCCTGGCCATCCGCGACATGCGGGAACGGCTGTCCGAATCGGTCGCGTCCAGCCTCTCCGGCATGGTATCGAGGCTCGCCGCCCGGATGGACGACGACCTCGCCGCCATGCGCCGCCTGGCCCGGGACGAAGCCGCCCTCCTCCAGGGCCTCGACCCGGACGAGGCCCGCCGCCGCCTCGAAGCCCGGGCCGGCGCCCTCCGCTTCGCCTTCGACTACGGCGTCATCGTCCTGGACGAATCCGGGGCCGTCGTCATGGACAGCGAGGGCCGGGACGGCTGGGACGGGGTCTCGCTGGCCGATGCCGAATTTTTCCAGCGTTCGTTCCGTCGGGGCGAAGGCGTCGTCTCCCTGCCGTTTTCGTCGCCCCTTCCGGACGACCGGCCCCTTGCCGTCGTCACCGCGCCGCTCCGGGACGGTCGCGGCCGGATGACCGGTCTCCTGGCCGGAGTAATCGATCTTCTGGAAAACCGCTTCCTTGTCCAAACCACCGGCGTCGGGGCCGGGCGCTACGGCCAGGTCGGCGTCTTTACCCGGGACGGCGTCGTGGTCAGCCATACCGACGGCAACCTTGTCCTGAAGCAGTTCGAAAACCCGGTCCCGGCCGACGGCTTCCATAACGGCGGGGCGGAAATCGAACTGGCCGGGGGCGAACCGGCCTTTCTCGCCGTGCGGGAACTGTCCGAGGCGGACTGGATAGTTGCCGGCGTCTTCGCGGCGGTGGAGGTCACCGCTCCCATCGAAGCCGGGTTCAGCCGCGCCCACCTGTGGTTCGGGGACGGGTTACTGATTTCATCCATCCTGGTCTGCTGGTTTTCCGA
>JAJBTL010000313.1:0-3404 GCA_020860865.1 Planctomycetota bacterium
TAACAACACCATCGCCGTGGCCGAAACGAAAGCCGCCGCGCCCGAGTCGGCGGAACCGACATTCGTGGACGACGACGGCGCGGCGGCGGACGACGAAAACGGCAGTGGCGAATTTTTCGCCAACATGCCGGACGCACCGGCCCGCCCGGCCGAAGCGGAAGCGGCCACCGAACCCGAACCGCGGCCGGCGCAAACGGACGAACCGGCCGACGGCGCGAAAGAGCCCGATCCGGCCGCGGCCCGTTCCCACCTGGACGGACGCAGCGGCGGCGAATCGAATACCCGCGTCATCGCCCGGCCGCCCCGGCCGCGCCCGAGCAGGCCCAACACCATAGCCAGGGAAATCGACGAGGAAGTGGTCGGCGACGGCGACGGCGATCACCTCATGGTCGACGACGCGCCGGCGGAAGAGGCCGACGGCGAACTCGCCCTGACAAAGGCGGCGGCGGAGGCCGGCCTGGTCGGCGAATTCGTCCCGGAAGAGGAGGCGGCGCGGCCAAACGGCGGCGGCGGCACGCCCGACCTGACCGGCGTGTCCATCGGCACCCCGGAACCGTACAAGCCGGCGGAAAACGCCATCCCGATTGACGAAAAGTTCCGGGAAGCCATCGAAGCCCGTCTCGCCCTCTTCTCCTTCCTCGCCGACCTGAAGCAGGAGCGGGACGATCTCCTCGCCGCCAACCCGGGTGCGCCGGACGCGGTCAAATCCGAGTTCAGCCGCCAGGACCGGGAGATGGACAAGCTGCCGACGGCGGATCAGTGCGATTCGATGATTGAAAAACGCACCGCCCGCCGCCGCGACCTGAAGGAAAAGATCAAGGAAGCCAAGAAAAACGGCACCAAGCCGCCGCCCCGGCCGTCGAAATTGATGATCCAGGCCGAAGACATGGCCATCAACCAATGGACCATCCTCTCCCAATCGTTCCGGGAGGTCCTTCCCACCGTCTTCGCCCAGGGCTACCGCCTGACCGGCCAGGAACCGCTGGCCCAGGCCATCGAAGAGGCCGGGCTGGACGGGAAAACCCTGCTTGGCGGCGGCGCCTACCTCCTCGCCCTTGGCGAATTTCTTGAAGAAACGAAGTACAACCGCGCCTATGTCAAGTCGCGCCTCGCCGAAGTGGAAGGCGAGGAAAAGAAATCCGGCGGTGGCAAACGTTTCGGCCTCTTCGGCGGCAAGGACGACGAAGACGACGACGATGAGGACGAGGACGAAGGCGGCGACGACACGCCCCGGGAAAGTCCGGAAGAACTCCGCGAGACCGAGAAATACCTCGGCCAACGCGTCAACTGGATAAACCAGGAAACGCTCTATATCGAACAGATGCTCATCAAGGAATTCTGGGACATCTATACGAAGATGGCGCTCCACTATCTCCCGAACCACGAGGAGATGACGGTGGCGGTGCGGGCGTTTCTCCGTCACGGCGTCATCGGCTTCATGCCCTGGTGGCTCAGTCCCGAAGTCCGCGAGTTCATCATGGAGGACTGCGGCAAGGACGTCGTCCACCATATGGAAGTTTCCCGGAAAATCACCAATATCCTCTACGCCGACGAATACCTGGCCGCCGTGATGAATATGGAATGCACCCCGGCCATGGACGAAAACCTAGAAATCAACGAAAGGAATTCGCCAAACTGGAAAGCCGACAAGGCGTTGCGCCGGCTGATCAACGCCCGTTCCCAAAAAATTCTTATGACGGAGTTGATGAACAGCCTCGGAGACCGCATCGCCGGCCTCGAGGCCGAAACGGCCAAACTGGACACCCGCCTGAACGGCCTTCTTCACGGCCAGAAGAACTACAAGCAGATTAAGAACGAACTGTCGCAGCAGCGCCAGTCGTACCGGGTGGAAGTGTCGAAGTTGACCAACCTCGGCAAGAAAATCAAGGAACAGACCCTGGCCAATTTGGAGGAGGTCATCGCCGAAACGGAAGAGCGTTTCGCCAGCGGCGAACTGCCGAAGCCGACCCGGGAATTCCTTATCGAACGCGAATGCGCCGGCGTCCGCCGTATCGGCCGCCTTCTCGCCAACCTGAAGGAACGGTTCATGCCGCTGGTGATGCGGGACAATTTCCACATCAACACCGACTGCGTCAACGACCGCCTGGCCATCAACGGCGAAATCGCCGACATCGAGCGCCGCGATCCGGCGGTGTTCCTGGAGATTATCGTCCCGTCGAAGAAACGCGCCAACCGGGTGGACATCCGCATCAGCCCGGTCATCGTCCTCGTGCCGTCGGCCGGCGTCCTCGCCTTCTCCTGGAACCCCCGGCAAAAGCCGGAGGACGGCCGCCTCGGCATCCCGACCTGCTTTATCCGTCCGCGCCTCCGGGAACGGCAATTGACCTATCTCATTTCCGATTTCCGCTGGGACACGTCGAAGGCGTCGGCCGGCATGGACGTGATGAATTCGGAGACCATTGTCGCCGCCTTCATGTCGGTCCGCTGGGACTGGCGGAAGCGGTCCAAGGAAGGCAGGGAAAAAGGCCTTATCTATACCGACCAGAACGACCGGACCAACTGGCGCCGCGTCTACGAGGCCTATCTCCAGACCGCCTACGACGGCGGCAAAAAGCTCTACCAGCGGAATTACGATTTCTACGAACGGATTATCGGCAGGTATTTCGACATGCCGGAAAATGTCGAACTGCTCCGGAAGTAACCGGGGGAACGGAGGCGGCCCGCTCCGGACGCGGTTCCGGGCCGGGCGCCGCCGCCGGGAGCTTTTTCCGGATACGCCGGCTCACACCGGCGTGCCGATACCCGCCACGCACACCTCACCGGTATAACGCGGTCCGTCTTCCGTCACCAGCCCCCGTTTCACCGCCGCGAACGTCACCGTCCGCGCCGCCCTGATTGCCCCGTCCGTCGCCTTCCCGCTGTCACTGTCCAGACCCGACGGAATGTCCAGCGCCAGGATGGCGGCGCCGCACCGGTTCATCGCCTGAACGATTGCCGCAACTTCCGGGGACAGGCGGCCGTGGAAACCGGTCCCGAGGATGGCGTCGATAACGAGCGGCCGGTCGGCGAGGAGTGCGTTCAGGTCCGCGCCGGCCGGGAGGGAATGGAAAGGCGCGGCCGGGTTTTCGTCCCGAAGAAACCGGAGATTCGTCGCCGCGTCGCCCCTGAGTTTTTCCTCTTCCTTCACAAGGAGGACCTCCGCCTTGACGCCGCACTTCCCGAGGCCCCGGGCCACGGCCAGGCCGTCGCCACCGTTGTTGCCGCCACCGACGACAATGAGGACGCCTTTTCCCGACGCGTCCGGCTTCGCAGGCCCGGACGCGGACAGCATGTCCCGGGTTACCCTCACCGCGCCGACAGCGGCGTTTTCCATGAGAACAGCGATTGCTCCTGAATTGCCCGGCGGTCAATGGCCCGGCTTTCGTCACTTGAGACAAGGAAGG
>JAJBTL010000313.1:3414-4698 GCA_020860865.1 Planctomycetota bacterium
CCCGTGACATCGGCCACACCCCGGCCGCGGGCGACTGATCCAGGGCAAGCCGCCAGACGGCGGTGTCGTCGGGTATCGGTACGTCCTCCCCGGCGACCGAGCGCGAGTCGACGCGGCGGATACTGCTATGCGGGACATCAGCGTCGACAACCGGTACGTTGAGGATGCGGATGTTATCCGCCAGAATGCTCCACGGCTGGCTGTCCTTCACCCGGCGGTCAAGGACGACCCTGACCGGAAGGCGGCAAAGGAGCGCCCAGCGGGCCGCGGCCAGGCCGGCGAGGCCGTCCGGGGAGGCGTCGACATGGATGTCCAGCCGTTCACCGTCCCGGAGCGGTCGCGGCAACAGTTCGACAGCGGCGCGGCCGCGCCGTTCGGCCTGGACCAGGAGGGTTTCGGTTTCATATGGCAGATCGCATGCTGTCATGGTGACTCCACATGGTTTACTGAAGGATTCCCGGGATTCCGGTTACAATAACGGCCGACCGCCGACCACTTGGCGCATTGTCCGCCCGGGATTGCCTCCCGGCGGCAATCCCATTATACTTCGGTGGGAAAGGATTGAAAATGGACGACTATACTATTCAAGACGGCACCGTCCTCACGGTCGAACCGGGACGGGCGGTGGTGCGGGTCGAACGCGGCGGCGACGATTGCGACGGCTGCCACACATGCGCCCTGAAGGCCCTGTGCCGAGGCCGCGAATCGAAAACCATGGACCTCCCCGTCGACACGAACCGGGACGGGACCGCCGCCGGACCGATGGCACCGGGCGATCAGGTCAAGGTCGCCTACCGGGGCGCCAACCAGGCCGTGGCGGCGGTTATCCTGTTTCTTCCCGGGCTTATCGGCCTGTTTTTCGGCGGTTTCGCCGCCAACCGCTGGTGGGGCGGCGAAGACATGACCTTCCTCGCCGGCTGCCTCGGCGGATTGGCCGCCGGGATGCTGTTTACCTTTATCGTGGCCCGGACCTCCCGGAGCCTCAGGCCGGATGTCCGCATCGTTTCCCCGGAATTATCAAAAGGGATACCCCTTGTTCCGGAAAGTTGATTGTAACGTCCTCCATCCCCTCGGCTGTATGACGCCGGTTCGATGTCCGAGTTTTTAGAAATTCGTTTTATAAAGTACTTTTAAGAAAGGATCGTTGATGCCTGAAGCACCCGACGACGCCAACGAGGCCTATAACCAAATCCTCCGAGCCCGACTCGAAGCCTATGTCGACGGGAAGCCCTTCGGCTTCAACCCCGACGCCACCATGGTGGACGCCGTCCTCAAGGCCATGAC
>JAJBTL010000313.1:4708-6195 GCA_020860865.1 Planctomycetota bacterium
ACCATGCGCCATGCCAAGTTCGGCCGGGACTACTGCCCCTGCCGCCGGGTGACGGAAGACGCCAAGGAGGATGCCAAAATCATCTGCCCCTGCGTCTACCATCTCGACGAAATCGAGACGCAAGGCCATTGCCATTGCCACCTCTTTACGAAAAGTGAATCGCCGACCCAGGCGTAGACGATAGCTGATTCCACCAGGACGAAACACGCGGAGGTGCCGATGACCCATTCCCGTAGCTGGTTCCAGCCATGTGTCATGGCCGGCTGCCTGGCCCTGGCCGGGCTGATTGCCCTCGCCGGCGCCGTCCGCGCCGAAGACTGCGTCGACTGCCCGCCGCCGGACAGCGGCCCGGTGGTCGTAAACGAGTACGTCTTCCAGAAAGACCCCGACACCTTCGTCGACGTCATTCCGTCCCAACCCGGCCCGGGAACGCTCCCCTTCGCCATTACGCCGGACGAACCCGCGCCAGTCATCCAGGCCCGGCGTCCCGCCGTCGCGCCTACACCGGCGACGGTGGGCGAGGCGGTGGTCGTCCGGCCGGCCGAGACGGCGCCTGCCGGAGCGGGAGTGCGTCGTGCCGGCGCGGCAGTGGGTGGCGAGACAGGGGGTGTCCTGGATGACACGCCGGTGGCGGATGAGATTGTCGTCGTTCCGCAAGAGGAAGAGGTCGTCATCACGGACGGCCCGGTTGTGACCTACCAGTCCGAAACCGGTTTTCCAGAGGTGGTGACTGACGCGGACGGCGTTGTCGCCGTTCCGGCTCCGCTGACAGTGGCGGACGAGGCGGTGGTTGTCGTCCCGGCCAGGCCGAACGGCGCGGTGTCCCCGTTCCTCCTCGACGTCCCGACCCTGTCGGAACTGCGGAAGCCGATTGAGGAGACGCCGGTCATCGAGGACGCGCCGCCCGAAGCGCCGGGGCCGGTCCTCCCGGAACAGCGCCGCACCGACCTTGCCGCCTGTTTCCCGGACGATCCGTTCTGGTACGCCGAAGTGGCCGATGCCGAACAGGCGCGGCGCCAGTGGGCCGCCAGCCCGCCCGGCCGCCTGTTGGCCGAACCGGCGCTTGAGCAGACTTTCCGGAATAACCGGTTCGGCCTTGGCCTCCTGTTTTCCGACCTCCCGGCCTCGGTCATCGACGCCGCCCGGATAGCCTCTATAGCCACCGCCTTCGATCTTGCCGAACCGCTCGCCGCCGGCGCCCACAGTATCGCCGGCGCCGCCTACCTCGGGGACGACGGCGTCTTCCGCTTCCTCTTCCTCATGGACATCGGCCTCGACCGGGAACCGGCTTTCGACATCATGAGCCGGTGGGAAACGACCTTCCACCTCGCCTACCCCGGTTCCACCGTCGTCCGGGGGAACCGCCGCGAACGGCAGTATCTCGACGTCATCACCGTCCGGGGGTCATCCCGGATGAACCCGGCCGAAGTCGCCCTCGGTTTTATCGCCAACCTGGCCGTCAGCTCGAACGACCCGCGCCTGGCCCG
>JAJBTL010000092.1:0-3793 GCA_020860865.1 Planctomycetota bacterium
TTCCAGTACGTCACCGGCGCTCCCGGCGACAGGCAGTACATCGACAGCCTGATCGGCCGGTGCCGGAAGGCGCGTCCCGTCAACCTGGCCGGCGAGGTGACGCTTATGGAAACGGCGGCGCTGGCGGCACGGTCGGACCTGTTTATCACCCTCGATACCGGGGCGGTGCATGTGGCCGGGAACAGCGGAATAAAAAACCTTATCTGCCTCTTTACCTGCACCATTCCTGAAGGCGTGCTCCGGTCGGCGCCGCAGGCGCGGGTCTTTTTCGCCGACGCGCCGTGTTGTCCGTGCCTCGGCTGCCATTACGACTACGGCACGGCGCCGTGCCAGACCGGGATAACGGTGGACGAGGTGACGCGGGCGGCGCTGAACCTTTTGGACGACGGGAAACGCGTATGAAAATATCACTTCTTATCGCGACGTATGAGCGGCCGGACGCGCTTCGGCAGGTTCTCCAGAGCGTTGTCCGCCAGACCGTCCAGCCGGACGAGGTGATAATCGGCGACGACGGTTCCGGGCCGCGCACCGCCGACGTGATAACCGAATTCAAAAACGGCGGCCTTCCCATTACCCATGCCTGGCTGCCCCACGACGGCTTCCGCCCGGCCCGGATGCGGAACCACTCCGTCGCCCATTCCACCGGCGATTACCTGATAATCACCGACGAAGACGTCGTTCTCCATCCGCGTTTTGTCGAGGATCACCGCTGGGCCTCCAGGCCCGGCTTCTTCGTCCAGGGCACCCGCGCCCTCCTTCGGGAAATGGCTACCGCCGACTTTGTCGAAAGCGGCAAACCGTGGCCCAGCCTGTTCGCCTATGATATCGGCAACCGGAAAAACCTGTTCCGCTCCCGGCTCCTGGCCCGTCTGTGCAGCCGAACCGCCACCGGACTCCGGGGCATCCGGACCGCCAACTTCGCCTTGTGGCGCGACGATTTCGTCCGCGTCAACGGCTTTAACGAAGAGTTTATCGGCTGGGGGCGGGAGGATTCGGAGTTCGTCACCAGGCTGTTCAATGCCGGCGTCCAGCGGAAGAACCTGAAATTCACCGCCCTCGGCTGCCACCTCTACCATCCGCCCCGATCTCGGGAAGGCCTGGTCGAGAACGAGGCCGTTCTCGCCACCACCATCGACAAGGGCGCCACCCGTTGTTCCAAAGGGTTTTCCCTCCACGTCAAGGACAGGGACGGTGCCGCTCCTGTGGTCGACCACGCGGCCGCGCCGGGCGGCGCCACTCCTGAAAGTTCCGTTCCCGACACCCACGCCGCCAAAGCGTGATCCCGGCGCAACGTTTTTATGAGTCTTCACGGGCCGGCCGACGCCACGTCGACCGGCTCCGGCGTTATGGCACATCGCTTTTTCGAGTTTCACCTTGCCGGCGAACGCGTAGGTGGTACAATGCATTTCCACGTTGAAGAGTGACAATCCAGACAATCGAGGGGCGTTTTTTCAAGGAATGGCGGACGTTTCGCCAAAGCGTTACCTGTTTGCGCGTGGCAAGCGGGACCGCTTCAGACATGTCCGGATACTTTCCGCAACGCCGGAGAAAGGGAAAGCACACCATGGGAATCATCGATGACCTCCGCGCCAAAGCCGTACAGTTCCAGAAAACAATCTGCCTTCCGGAAGCGCTGGCCGCACGGACCCTGGTCGCCCCCGCCACCTGCGGCAAGCTCGGGTTCGGGCCTATCGTCCTCGTCGGCAACACCGACGCCATCCAGGAACGGGCCAGGGAAGTCGGCGCCGACATCTCGAAAGCCATTATCCGCGACTCGGCCACCGACCCGGACTACGACAAGATCGTCCAGACCCTGGTGGAAATCCGAAAGTCGAAAGGCCTCAGCGTCGAGGCGGCCAAGGAAGCGCTGAAGGACGAAATCATGTACGCCGCCATGCTCGTGAAGCTTGGCATCGTCGACGGCTACGTTTCCGGCGCCGTCCACTCGACCGCCGACACCCTGCGGCCGGCCCTTCAGGTCATCAAGGCCAAGCCGGGCATCAAGACAATTTCCGCATTCTTCATGATTGTCCTCCCCGAGTCCAGCCCGTACTACGCCACCCAGCCGGTCATGTTCTTCGCGGACAGCGCCCTCGTCCAGGACCCGACGCCGGAACAACTGGCCGATATCGCCATCAACACCGCCCATTCCTGGAAGGCGATGATGGGGACCGACCCGGTGGTGGCGTTCCTTTCCCACTCGACCAAGGGCTCGGCCAAACACGAAAAAGTCGACAAGGTCGTCGCCGGCCTGCACCTGGCCAAGGCCGCCGCCCCGGAAATCGAAATGGACGGCGAGTTCCAGACCGACGCCGCCCTCATCGCCAAGGTCGGCGCCCAGAAGGCGCCGGATTCCAAGGTTCCCGGCCGCGCCAACGTCCTTATCTTCCCCGACCTGGACGCCGCCAATATCGGTTATAAACTGGTGGAACGCCTCGCCGGCGCCACCGCCATCGGCCCGGTCATGTCCGGCATGGCGAAACCGGTGAACGACCTGTCCCGTGGCTGCAAGGCCGAGGACATTGTCGATACGGTTGCCGTGACCGCCTGTCAGGCGGCGGGGCAGTAGACATACCACTCCAAAAAGTTGTTGGTTCTCGTCTTTTAATCATTGTTGAACAGGCACCGCCGGATATGGCGGTGCCTGTTACCTTATAAAAATTCCATCTCAGAGTGATCCGGACACTGTCGAATAAGAGAGTAAAAAAGAAGCGCCCAACCACGTTGGACGCTTTTTGAGACTGGATTGATAAAGTTGGTTGGGCCGGACGGCCGATATTTCCCTTAGTCGTTCTCGTAAATCCGGACGACCATGTACTTCTTGCCCCATTGCCGTGCTTCGTAATGGTAGGTCATCCGCACGTCGATATGGAGGAGCCCGTCGCGCCGCCAGTGCCGGCGCATGGCGCCGCCGGTATCGTCCACCACCGAGTACCCGTAGCCCTGGACATCGACGCGGGTGCCGTATTCGAGGTAGATCGGGTCGGCGGCCAGGCCTGGAGTCCAGGCGTTTTTCCCGATAGAGGTGATGCCCGGAGACTGGGTGCCGCAGCACTTTGCGCATGGGCAATAGGCGGTGACGAGGGCGAACTCTTCCCGGTACCAGCCATTGTCGTCGTACCTGAGACGCCTGTGGACCGGCCGCTTGTTCCGGGCGGCGCGGAGTTCACGTTCATGTTCGTGACGACTGAGAACCGGATCGGCGTTCTGGGAGACGAAGACGTGCGGCATCATCGGTTTCAGAAGTGGGTCAAACCGGTGCGGCGTCAGCGTGTGGCCGGGAGCGGCGACAACCGGCGTGTCCGCCTGACGCGACGTCGGGAGAACAGTCGACAGGAGTGCGGTCTCCTGGCCGTGACCGGCCGAGACCAGGACCGATTCGCCGAGCGAACCGGAACCATAATCCGTCACGGCGGTCAACAGCATGAAACAGAATGCCGCCGTGATAGAGATAAAGAGTGCAAACAGGCGCCAGCGCATCAAATGATCCTCCTTGCGGGTCAATTTGTCGCGGATGATTGCGGCGATGACCGATAAATCCGACATCCGAATAACGTCGCCACGATGACCAAACCCCGCCAATCCAGTGACGGACCGGCCAGTGGCATCATGACGACCCCGGGATCCGGTGGAATCGATCACGTTCAACCCCGCGCACCAACGTCCGATCAAAGCATTTTAAGAAATTCTCTGATAATCCGTGTTAGGCGCTGGAAGGAGCGTAAAGGTGTTTTTTCCGAAAGTTTGGAAAAACGCCCGTCAGCGACTGGATGCGACTAACTCGGAAGTATCA
>JAJBTL010000092.1:3803-6184 GCA_020860865.1 Planctomycetota bacterium
AAAACTCTTAAACTGCTCTAGCTTCCCTCAACCCGTTCAATCGGCGTTGCGTTTCCGATAACTTAATTCTATTTGCGGTCGGTTTTTTTCAACAGGTTTTTGGGGTACTTTTCGGTTATAGTTGGTTCGAACAAGATAATAAATAACGACTTACGTACTGCGGGGTGATTGTATCGGTAGAGGCAATTTTCCTGATTTGGAGTGAAGTCAGCTCCCGGTCCGGGCGATTCAGGCTGGCAGGTGATAACGCGTAGGATAGCGCCGACGTAAACCAAAATTAACCTAAAAGGCCACCAATAGCGTGCATAAGGATTTGGTAGAACCGGGTTTACGGCAAGTCATGGCTGAACGCCTCCCACATAGGCTCGCCCTTACGACCAAGTAAATCATCAAAACTTATATAACCTTTGCTATATCAAGAGTTAAATCCCTCCGAGACCGGCGGCACAGTCCTCGCGCGATTTCTTTCCAAAAAATTACGCCGTATCCAGAAAAAAACTACAGTCCGGTAATGGGTTCCTTACGCAATTACGCCACAAGATATTGGTGGTTAAAACGTCGTCTGTCCACCTGGCCACCCACGCCACGGGAAAATTACCTGTTGACAGTCCACGTCCGATAAGCTATAAATAGTGAATCTTAGTGACGAATACTGCTTAATAGCGAAAGGTAGCTGTCGAATGAGTGATAGGCCTTTCTATTACGGCAGCGCCGAAAACAAGCTAAACGCCAAGGGGCAGGTAGCAATTCCGGCCCGCTTTCGTACCGCCCTTCCAGAAGCAGAACGAACACAGAATTACGTCCTCATTCGTGGCGAGGACAGTTGCCTCTATCTCTACACGCATGCGCAATTTGAAAGTATAAAGGATAATGCCCGGCGCTTCGCCATCGAAACCGGGAATAGCGCCTTTTTCCGGAGCTTTATGGCCGAAGCGCACGCGGTTGACCTCGATACCCAGGGCCGGTTTGTTTTGCCGGCGTCGCTCCAGCGGACGGCCGGCATCAAGGGGCCAGGCGTCCTGTTCATCGGCGTCGATGACCGTATTGAAATATGGGAGCCAAGCCTGTACCAGGAACGGCGCAGCGGCGAAGACCAGTACGAAGAAATGCGAAAGGTTGCCGCCCGGAATATTTTCGGCGGAATTTAGACGGTAGCAGCATGTTGAGCCGGTTGCATCATTGCCCTTGGCTGTTAAATGGTAGTGGCGGTAACCGGATTGGTTTTGCACCACCGCAACGGGGGCGCGTCATACAAGCCGACACGGAGCAGGGGATTCCGGTCGCGCCGATAGACGCGGAAGTATCAGTTCGTTGTATGCGCACCGGGGAACTACAGGGATCGGGAAAATTGGGGTCTCGTGGCTGGCGGCTGTCCGATTCGGGGAAGAGAGGACGGCTGCCGTTACGGGATGGGGATTTGGAACGGGGATGGGTTCGGCTGGTCGTGGCACGCCATCAAGGTTATCCGGGCAACCGGCAATCGTGGTGGCGGGTCACGACGTACCTGGGGCGTGTCCAGGCACGGCGCGGTTTGGCGTTCGTCGGTTTAAAGTCAAGCGCGATGGACGTGGCTTCGCATGTGGACTGACCGTCAGGTGAAATGGGGAATCAGGAATGATCATACGGCCGATTGCAGCGGCACAGTTTCTGGGGGAACTTGGTCGGTCCGCCGAAAAGCGGGGGGCTCAGGGCGGACCGACCGCCTTTTCCGGGCGCGACGAGGTGCAGCTTGGAGTCGTGCCGAAAAAGACCGGCCTCTATTCGGCCACGCCGTTTTTCAAGATGATGGGCCGGGTGGAACTCATGAGTGACGAAGCCCTCGGCACCGCCCGGAACGAATTGACAGACAATCAAACCGCAGTATAATCCGGGACATGACCGGTTGACCGGGTGCGTCGTACCTGGTTGAAGCCGGCGGATTTGCAAAAAGGTCCCGCAGTCATGCCAGATGCCACCGCCGCCAACCAGCACCGTATCGAGATTCTTGGACTCGGCGTTTCCACCATTGACGATCTCCTCGTACTCGAATCCATGCCGCGGCCCAATCACAAACAACAGGTTTTGTCGAAACCGCGCCAGTGCGGCGGACTCACCGGTTCCGCCCTGGTCGCCGCCGCCCGGCTCGGCTGCCGGACCGGCTACCTTATAGCGCTTGGCCAGGGCGAACTTTCCGCCTTTACCCGGAAGCATTTTGCCGAAGAGGGCGTCGTCCTTTTCGAATCGGGTGGCACTCCTGACACGGAACCCTATCAGAGCACCATTCTCACCGAGGCCGGTACTGGCGAACGGTCAATCCTCTGGGACAACAGCCGCTGCAGTCCGCCCGCGGCGGGCGACCGCCAAATCGACTTGGCGACGACGGCCGGCTGCCAGTTTGACGA
>JAJBTL010000094.1:0-3764 GCA_020860865.1 Planctomycetota bacterium
CCCCGGTCCGTACGCTATATCGAGGAAACGGTAAGCCGGCTCGAACGGGCGCTCTATTCGGAGGAAAAGGATCGTTTTCTTCGCTACCGGGATCAGATTGACATGACGTCGTTCGCCGACTACTTCATCATCAACGAACTGTTCGGCAACTACGACGCCCAGTGGAATTCCTTCTTTATGCATAAGGATCTGCTCCAGCCGCTTCGCCTCGGCCCGGTGTGGGATTTCGACCAGGCCATCGGGAACAACGCGCCGTTCGTCTTCAACACCCAAGCCACCGCCATGCAGAACGCCGTGTGGATTGACAAGATGTTCCAGGACAGTTATTTCGCCGGGCGCCTGTCCCGGCGCTACCACGAACTCCGGGGCGGCGCCCTTTCCGAACGGAATCTCGAACGGTTCATCGACGACGCCGTCCGCTATCTCGGCGACGCCCGGGTCCGCGACTGGAGCCGCTGGCGTTACGACAACCCGCGTTCGCTCCCGCTCGCTCCGGGCGATGTCATCCACGCCAACCTCCTTATCGAGCGCACCTACGAGGAGGAGATCGCCGCGATGAAGCAGACGCTCCGCGAATACGGGCGCTATCTGGACGAAAACATCGACAAGCTGTTTTGGGATTTAATCAAGTACTGACGCGGCGGGACTGGTCCGGACACGTTTGTCGTCGACGGGACGGGGTCCATTGTCTCATTCACATAACGCAGCGGGACGGCGGCCGGTGAACGGCGCCGTCCCGTTTTCTTGTTTTCACCTCATTCTTGAAACACCTTAAAACGCCGTGGTCAGATTGAAGCCGAGCGCGTTCTGCCTGTCCTGGGTCAGGCCGATACGGTAGTGGACGTTGACTTCGAAATAGGCGCGGTAGGCGTTGTAGCGGTCGGCCATGAAGTATTTCCGCATGATGAGGCCGGGCCCGGTCTGGAGCGACCAGCGGTCGCCCTTGTCCTCTTCCTTGCCGCCGTAGCTGTAGCGGAACGCCCAGTACGGCGACAGCACCAAACTCCGGTCGGCGGTGCACGGCGAATAGGCCAGGCCGCGACGGAAGGTACCGACGGAGGTGAAATCGTTGTTCCGCGTCGAGTAGATAAGGTCCACCTCCTCCTTCTGGTACAGCCAGAAGGTGTCGTCCAGCCGGGGCCGGAGGCCGACGGAGCGGTCGAACTTGAGTCTGAGGCGGAAGTCGTTTTCCTCGTCGTGGCCGTAGCCGATGACATATTCCGCCCGGAGGTCGAGGCTGGGCAGGCGGCGAATCGGGCTGACGCGGAAACCAATCAACGCGCTGACAGTGTCGCGGAAGCCCGGCCGCGACACCCACGGGCGCCACACCCCGTCCCGCCTGGACTGGCTCACGCCGGTGAAGCGGCTGTCCATGGTCCAGCCGAGTTCGGCGTAGGCCTTGCCCCGGAAGCCGTTCGGAAAGCGGGTGTTGATGGTGAGTTCGTTATTGGTGGCGAGGTAGTAGTCGCCGTCCGCGTCCCGGGAACCGAACAGCCGCGACTCGACCTTGCCCCAATTCATGTCCCACCCGGCCTGGCGCGTCTGTGCCGCCCACAGGTCGGCTTCGGCCCGTTCCCGCCCGGCCGCGTCGCCTTCCTCCCACGCCGCGTACAACGCATCCATGTAGAGGCGGTTCGCCTCCATCCCTTCCGGCTTGTCGTTCGCCTTGACCCTGACTTCGGCCAGGTTCCGGTAAAGGAGCCGGTTGGCCAGTGGATCGAGATCGATGACGGTCTCGAGAACTTCAGCGGCGAGGTCGTATTCGCCGGCCTTCGCGAGGACGTCGGCGCTCCCTGACGCGCGCCAGCGCTTGTCCGGGAGGAGCATGGCGGCGGCGTAGGCGTTCGTGGCGGCGAGGCCATTCTCGCCCGCCTCGGCGTCGATGCGGGACACCTGGTACAACGCCTCGGACCGGCGGTAGCGGTCGTCCAGCATTTCGGCGGCGCGGGCATAGGCGGTGCGGGCGTATTCGGGCTGGCCCTGGGCGGAGAAGACCTCCCCGGCGTAGAACAGGCTGGTGGCGAGGGCCTGGTCGTCGGCGGCGACGCCTCCCTCCTGGACGGCGTTTATATAGGCGGCGGCGTGGACAAGGTACTGGTCCGCGTTCCCGGCGTTCTTTTCGAGATCGGCGAGGGCGGTGAGGGCGGCGGCCTGTTCCCGCCAGTCCCGGGCCATCGACAGGGCGACGGTGTACGACTCCCGGGCCCGGTCCACCTCTTCCATCTTGTCGAAAAACTGTCCGGCCTCCCGGTAGGATCTGCTCCGGTCCGGCACGCTGATGACAGCCATGTCGGCGTAATAGGCGGCCTGTTTTTCGTCCCCCGTTTCGAGGGCATGGTTGGCCAGCTTCAGGTACACTACGGAGCGGCGGGCCGGGTTTTCCAGAAGCTCCACGGCGCGGCGGTATTCGCCGACGGCCCGATCCGTCTTGTGTTCGGTCAGGAACAGTTCGGCCCGATAGTAGTGACGGAGGCCGCGCTGTTCGTCCGTGATGTTTTTCCCGAGGAGATTGACCGTGTCGATGTAGCGGCCGGCTGTTGTCCGGAACCCTTCCTCGTCGCCGCTGTCCCGGTAGCGGTCGGCCAGGGCGGCAAGGAAGACAGCCTTGTCCGACGTTGTCCGGGCCGCGTCGACGGATTCGGACAGGAGGGCGATGGCCCAATCCGGGAAACCGATGTCCATGTAAAAATCGGCGGCCTGGCGCCGTTTCCGAACCGAGTCCGGCACGAGGGCGATGGACCGGTGCATCAACTCGGCCGCCGCCACGGCGTCGCCCTTGTCCGCCTGGATGCGGGCCATGGCGTCGAGAATGTCCGACTGGCGGCTGTCCGACATGATGAAGGTGGCGGCGAGGCCGTATTCGCGGTAGGCCAGTTTCCGGTCGTTGTCCGCCATCGCCAGTTCAGCCCGGAACAGGTGGCGGTTGCCGGCGTCTTCCCCGAGCGCGGCGGCGTCCTCCGGCGCGCCGGTGTCGAGGTAGCGGCGGGCGGCGGCGAGATACTCGTCCCGGTTACCGGCCTGCCGGTGGAGTTCAGTAAGGCTGGCGAGGGCGGACTGCTTGTCCGCCGGCGTCCGGGCGGTGGCGACGGCCTGTTCGTAGGGGGCGGCCGCTTCGGCGTGGCGGCCGAGACGCTGGTAAAGGCCGCCGGCCTGGCGGAGCTTCCACGGCTGCTCCGGGAGAAGCGCCACGGAGGCGGCCATCGCCTCGACGGCGCCGTCCGCGTCATCATCGGCGGCGCGGGCCTCGGCCAGTTTGGCCAGGGCTTCGGACCGGCGGTGGCGGCTGGTGAGAAGGGTTGAGGCCGCGTCGTAATTTTCCCGGGCGGCACCAGTGTCGCCGTCGGCGGCGGCCAGTTCGGCGGCGTAGAAGTGGGCGAGGCCCCGGTCGTTGTCGTCGGCCTGGTAGTCGCCGGCCAGGACGACGTCCCGGAACTTTTCGGCATATTTCATGAAGGCGTCGGTGTCGCCGGCTTCGCGGAAGCCTTCGGCCAGGGTCGAGAATATCGCCGCTTGCTCCTTCGCCGGAAGGCCGAGATCGGCGGCCTTGGCCAACTGCGCTTCGGCCTCCGTGAGGCGGCCGAGTTCGAGAAGGAACGTGCCGACCTCCCGGATCTTCCAGAGCCGGTCCGGGAGATAGCCGGCGGACTGTTCGGCCAGCGTCGCGGCGCTGTCGGTGTCGCCCCGGGCGGCGGCGTAGCGGGCCATCCGCATGGTGGCGTCGGCCAGGCGGTAGCGGTCGGTGAGGAGGCGGACGGCGGCGGCGT
>JAJBTL010000094.1:3774-6182 GCA_020860865.1 Planctomycetota bacterium
TCCTTGTGGAGGAGTTCGGCTCGGAAAAATTCAACCAGTCCGGCCTGGCCGGGGCTGAGCCTGTCCGCTATGGCGCCGGCCTCGTCCACGTACTTCCGGGCGAATTCGAGATAGTGGTCCTCGTCCCCGGCGGCCAATGCCTCCTCGGCCATGGCGGCGGTTTCACTGAGGGCGCCGCCGGCCTGTTCCGGCCGGAGCACCTCGATGACCGGCGACTCTTCCGGGGTAAACCGGGCAATCAACTCGGACACCCGGCGGCGGCGTTCGCCCGAGGCCGGCGCCGTGTCGACAGCCATCCGGCCGTAGAGGATGGCCCTGGCGCCCTCGTCCAGCCGGGCGGCGCATTCGGCCATACTCATGTAGACGTCGGCCAGGACGGTGGGGCTGGTAAGGAAGCGGGCCGCGTCCTCGTAGGCGGCGAGGGCGGCGGCGGGGTCGTCCAGGCTGACCAGGACGTCGCCACGGTAAAGGGCGGCCTGGCCCAGTTCTTCCGGCGACGGCTCGATGTCCGCCGCCGCGTCCACGGCGTCGGCGTACTGCTCGGCATAGCGGAGGTAGCGGTCGTCGTTGCCGAGCCGTTTGAACCGGTCGGCCAGATCGCGGAGGATTGCGAGTTTGTCCCGGGTGTCCGTACTGACCGAGGCGGCCCGTTCGAGATAATCGGCGCCGGCCTCGATGCGGCCGAGGCCGATGAGGAACGTGCCGACCTGGCGCTGTTTCCAGCGTTGCCCGGGAAGAGCGGCGGCGGAACGGACGGCGCGGTCGACGGCCTGATCGACGCGGCCCTCGGCGGCATCGCCTTCGGCCAGGAAGAACAGGACTTCGGCCCGGCGGTAGGCGTCGGTCAGGTGGTCCGCCGCTTTTTCGTAGAGCGTAAAGGCGCTGGCGGCGTCCCCGTCGTGACGGGCCAGTTCGGCCTGGTAGTAGTAATCAAGGCCGAGGTAGCGGTCCGGCACCGGCGGCGGGATGTCCCCGGCGTAGTTGATGAAGCGACCGGCCCAGTCGTGGTAGCTGTCCAGGTCGCCCATGGCTTTGTAGCCGTCGGCGATGGCGGAGGCGGCGCGGCAGCGGTCCTCCGCCGTATTCGCCATGTCGAAGGCGTGTTGAAGCGCCTCGAGGCCGCGTTCGTATTCTTCGAGTTCAATAAACAGGGCGCCGATGCGGATAAAGGCCCAGTCGTAATGGCGGGTGAGATCGAGGGATTTCTGGCCATAGTCGAGGGCGAGGGCGCGGTCGCCCTTCCGCGCGTGATAACGGGCGTAGCGGAAGAAAATGTGACCGCGCCGGGTATCGCGGACCGGCAGGGCCTCGGCTTCTTGGAACAGGGCCATGGCCTGATCTTCCCGGCCGTCGGCCCATTCGCTCTCGCCGAGGCAGATGAGGTAGCGGCCGCGTTCGCGGTCGTTCAGGTTCATGCGGTCGAGCTGGCCGAGGACGACGCGGAGGGCCGGAAAGGCCCGTTTCCCCATCAAGCTTTCCGCCAGCCTGATTTTGGCCGACGGGTGGAGCCACGGCGCCACCGGCATGGCGTACATGGACAACGGATCGGACTCGATGGTGGCGAGGGGACCATCCGGCGGGACGGCGCCGTCGCCGACGGCGGGGTCGGCGGAGGCGGCGCGGTGCGCGGCAAGTTCTTCGGCCCGGTCGATGTCGGCCCGGGAGTGGCTGTCCGGCTGTTCCTGCCGGGCTTCCGCCAAGAGGACGGCGGCGCTGTCCGTGTCTCCCAGGGCGAGGCGGAGATAGGCAAGCTGAACGGTGGCGAATGGCTTGGCGCCAGGGCGATCCCTGAGGTCGGCGAGGAAGGCATCGAGCCGGGGCCAGTCGCGGGCGCGTTCGTAGCGTTGGAATTTGTCGGCGATGTCGTAATAGAGGAACTCGCTGGCGGCGTCGTTGCCGCCCTGTTCCATGACGATTTTGAAGCGTTCCAGTTCGACCCGGGCCTTTTGCACGGCCTGGCGGAGGTCCATGTCGGTGACGGACAGAATTTGCGCCTGGACCAGATCCTCGAGCGCCGCTTCGAGGCGGTACTGTTTTTGCCGGATAAGGCCACGGATACCGCGAAGATCGCCGTCGTCGGGATGACTGTCGATGGCGCGCGTCAATGCCGCCTCGTCCTCGGTCAACGGCCTGGCGGCCTGCAAGGCCCTGACCGATTGCCAGTCGCTGTAGAGGACGCCGAGATCGTGCTTAACCCGGACGGCGTCGCGGTCGAGAAGTTCGTCCAGGCGTTCGAGTTCGGCGAGAAGAACGTTGCGCGATTCGACTACCTGGACAGCGGCGGCCGGGGACAGTGCGTCGTCCGGAGCGGTCGAGTCGGCGGCGACGGCGACCGACGCCACCGCCAGAATAACCGCCAGGACAGGCGCCAGTGCCGCCACGAACGCGGCGGGGCGCGATACCGCTTC
>JAJBTL010000321.1 GCA_020860865.1 Planctomycetota bacterium
TAAAAGTTGAATCCCTCGCGGATTCTTAAAAATAATTCAGACAGAACCTAGAAAAAGCTTTTTTATATACATCCAATACTCTATCGGGATAAATTGCCGTCGTTTTCTTGTCAAAATACACCCAACGCATTCCCGCAACGATTTCTTCACGGACAATTGCCGCTCGACTCGCCAAAACCTTGGCGGCGACCTCATGGTAATTGCCAATATCCACGAACGATATATTATCCGGATAATAACGCGCAAGCTCGAGGAATGTTTCATTTCGAGAGGCGATAACGCAGCGATTCAACTCTATCGCGAGAGATATAGGGCCCGACGCCGTTTGTCTAACATTACGGTACATAAACAAGGTGGCGTCACAAAGCATCATACCAAATAACATGTCATCATCGGATACATTGCCCATAAAATGAATACGTGAAGAGAACTTCGGCAGTTCTCCGATTAACCCAGTCACCTTAGTGGCATCCTGTTCTTCATTCTTACCCCTTGTGTTGGTTGCGAGGCGCTTTAGAACGGTCAACTTTTCTTTCCAATACTTTTTAGACAAAGCACTATTTCGTCTGTCGACATCCTGGATTAACTGCTTGACTGTCTTGTCGATGCCCCCATTCGTGACGAGAAGTCCCTCATGAACCGAACCAGATACCAGTAGTTCATAATTCTTTGGCAAACATTTAATTACATCAAAAGCAACCTCGAAACCCTTGTACGGCGCAATATATCCAAACACGCCAATGTATCTTTTGCCGCCTTCCAACATGTTCGGTAACATGTTTGGTAAAGCGGAATCAGTTGCTTTACTTGCCAAACCTTTTCTTTCATGTTCGTACAAATAAACGAGGGGAACATCATAGACACGGACATTTTTAAACAAGATTTGTAAATCTTCTTTATCTCTCATTGCATGAGTAACAATAGCGATGGATTTTTTCCTCGCCTTTATATCTAGGAAACGATAGAAGCGCTCCCAGAGGAATGTACTTAGCATCCCCTTAAACACCCCAATACTCTTGCGGATATTCAGTTGAGCTAAACTCATTAAAAATCTAATGAGCGATATCTTACTAAGGAATGGGATGGCGTGAAATACAAGTACAATATCATTTGCGGCCGAAATTATCCGCCTGACACGACTAAGAATTTCAATTACGTTGACACCATAAATCCCGGGTTCAAATTGAATTATAATTCGGTCGTAACCTTTTACTTTCGCTACAACCCCGTTGATATAATCTTCAGCGCGCTTCACCTGCGGTTTCGAAGGATCCTGTATGCGGAATATTCTTCTTGGAATTGGAATCACATCCACTTGCACATTTTCTGATTCGAAGAAATGTTTTAACACTTTCGTATGAGAAGCTATACCACACGACTCATTCCATGTCGACAAGATGGCGATTTTAGTGTTTTGCATGATGCTGTTCTTCTTTTAGAGTGCGCTAGCAAGTAAAAAAGGATGGATGCTTTCGTCAATACCGTCTTATCATCGGATAGTACAACTAATGCTCCTCTCAGCATAACTTCGCCATTACCACTGAACGGAAAGAAGCTTGCTTGAACCTGGCTCATCGTCACCGACATGAGACCGAGATTATTTCCATCTTGTAGACACTTTCGCTCCGGATTAATGGCGACTCACCACATCCGCCCCGGATTACCCAGGTGCTATTGCATTGAAAATTATCCGTCATATGGTAGCGCGATGCACCGTAATCCCAATTATAGGATTATCTATATGCTGTATGTTATGGTGAGTCGATTGCGGTATATGGGTGTGGAGTTGATAAATACAAAAAAACCATTC
This sequence comes from Planctomycetota bacterium, assembly GCA_020860865.1. GTDB lineage: Bacteria > Planctomycetota > SZUA-567 > SZUA-567 > SZUA-567 > JAJBSZ01. The sequence goes on from JAJBTL010000321.1 coordinate 1,811, forward strand.
CCGGAGGAATGGCGGTTTCTATAACACCAAAGAAATCGGAGATGGTATGATAATTGGGATTATGTTACGGTTCCACTGACAGAGGGAACTTATCAACGTTATGGAGTATTTTAAAAATAACGTCTTCAACATCACAGCATATGTAAAGAAAAAAAGTTATGCGCGGGAAAGTTTACTCGAAGGATACCATGCTGTTGCCTACTATAGATCCTTGCGTAAAATACACCTTGGCTGATTATTCGGCCTAAGTCATTATTGTCAACACTTATTTTTTTCTTTTTTAGCGCGGTAAATTCTGAGACGTATCGTTCTGGCTTTGCGATATAACGTAATCCTTGAAACCACTGAATTTCGATTCAATGGTAAAATTCAGTTGAGCGAATCGGCTTATTCCAAATAAATGTCACGTCGTTGACGTACTCAGGCAATGGCCAAAAAAAAAGTGCGGGATCAGGCCATCACGGCTGGAACCAGTTAAATAATTCTTACTTCTGTAGCACATGGAGGACCGCGCCGCATGATGAATTTCGATGCCGCCATCATCGCCGGCGGCGCCGCCAGCCGCTACGACGGCGTTGACAAACCGCTCTTGACAACGGCCGGGGAGACTTTTCTGGAGCGCCTCGGACGCGAGCTGGCACCGGCGGCGAACCGGTTTCTCGCCCTCGACAGGCCCGGCCGATACCGGCTGGACGGCTGGCGGGAAGTCGTCGATCCGCTGCCCGGACGGGGTCCGCTGGCCGGAATCGTCGCGGCGCTCCGGGAGGCGCGGTCCGAGTGGCTGCTCGTCGTCGCCGCCGACATGCCGCGTTTTCGCCGGCCGCTGGCCGAGTTCCTCTTTGGCTACTGCCGGCCGGACGTCCTGGCCGTGACGGCGATGGATCGGAGCGGGCGGGAACATCCGCTGTCGGCATTCTACAACCGGCGCGCCCTGCCTGTTCTCGAACAAGCGCTGCTGGACGGCCGCCTCCGCCTCCGTGATCTCCTTGACGACCTGACAACCATACCGGCGTCACTCCGGCATACAGTATTCCCGGACGACATCCTCGCGAACATCAATACGCCGGACGACTACGCGGCGCTGATTCGTCCCGACGCGGACGGGCCACCCATCATCGCCGTTTGCGGCGTCAAGAATTCCGGTAAAACGACGTTCCTGGAGCGGGTTATCCCGCCTCTCGTCGCGTCGGGAATCCGGGTCGGTGTCCTGAAACACGACGGTCACGATTTTTCTCCCGACGTGCCCGGCACCGACAGTTACCGCCTTCGACTCGCGGGTGCGGAAGCGGTGGGGGTGTATTCCCGCTACAGGTACCTCCTGACGCGGGAATGGGACGAGGCGCGCTGGGGCGAACTTCTACCGGCCTTCGCCGGTGTCGACGTCATCCTGCTTGAAGGCGGAAAAACGAACAGTTATCCCAAAATTGAAGTCCTGCCGCGTGGCGGCGGGAAAACGGTGGCGTCGGATCCGGAGACACTCCTGGCCGTCGTATCCGAAACCGATCCGGAGATTCCCGGAACGCCGTTTCTTCAGCGTGACGACGCCGGTGCGGCAGCCCGTTTCCTCGCCAAAGCGCTTCGCCATATCCGCCGGAGCGGCGTTTCTTAGACCGTTTTCCATGGTAAAATACGACATCGAAGTAACCAAAAAAAGCGTTCAAACGCCGCTTGCCAGTTCCCACCCGCCATGGTATAGTACAGTTACCCTATACTGTGGCTGCCAATGCCGCGACTGGCTCCTAATTTATGTTCCTACAATCGAAAAGTCTGTTCACGCGAATGGCAATGGCCCTGGTCCTGCCGATGCTGGCGTTTTTGGCCGTCATTCTCCTTTTCAGCAAGGAGATAATACGCGGCCAATCCGAGCAGGCGGCCAGAGACACCATGGCCCGTTTCGCCGAACAAGCCTCCACCCGCATCGAGAATCGCATCGCCGTCATGCGGGCCGCACTCAACATGGGTCGCATCACCCTCGAGACCATATCCCTTGGCGACAATGACGCCCGCGCCCAGGCCGAACAGGTATTGAAAGGGATGCTCGTCTCGGCCGAAGGCACCCACAGCGCCTGGCTGGCCGTCGACCCGGACGTCTTCGCGACCGACAGGCAATTCATCCTGTCCTTCGCGAAAGACCGCCACCAGATCCGGGAACTCCATAATATCACGGAAGACCTCCTCGCCGACGCGGACGCCAGTCCCTGGTATCATATCCCCCGCTCGCTTGGCAAGAGCCACTTCGTCTCCCTCGATTCCCACGACCACGGCGCCGGCCAGGGCCCGGTGTTCCGGGGCATCCTCACCTCACCGATAAAGCTCCAGGGCCGCACCGTCGGCTGCATCGGCATCGATTACGTCTATAATGAACTTCTCGGATTTCTTGAATCGTTCGAGGTGCTGGACCGGCGCCGGGCCGTGTCTCTCATAACCGAGTCGGTCCGGGTTGTCTTCACAACGGCCGGGCCGGACGGGGACAACGCCGTCCTCTCCGGACCGGCCGAAACCGCCGAAGCCATCCGCTCGACCGGCATGTACATGTACTACGCGGACACCTCCGCTTCCGCCGACAAGCTTTTCGTCTGCCTGGCCCGGCTCGACCTGGAACTGCGGTCGGAACCGCTGTTCCTGTACATTACGATTCCGTCCGAGGAAATGGCCGAAGGGGCGTCGCCCCTGTTCCAGCGCATGGCGTCGTTCGGCATTGTCTGTTTCGCCATCCTGGCGGTGTGCGTGTTTTTTGTGGCGTTTTCCGTCGTCAAGCCGGTCCAGGATCTGACAGCCAAGGCGGAGGCCATCGCGTCAGGGAATTACGACGTCGACTTCAACAGCGGCGGCGACAGCGGGCGGACGACGGCGCGTGAACTGGAGACGCTCCGAAAGGCGCTCGAGAAAATGCTCGCCCAGGTCAGGGACGCGGAAGCGGCGCGCCTGAGCGCCATGGAGGACCGGTTCCGCCGTGAAAAAACCGAAGCGGCCAGCCGGGCCAAGTCGGAGTTCCTCGCCCAGATGTCCCACGAAATCCGCACGCCGATGAACGCCGTTCTCGGCATGTCGGACCTCCTCCTCCGGGACAAAAACCTCACAACCGATCAGCGGAGCCGCATCCGGGACATCAAGGTGTCGTCGGATTCCCTCCTCACCATCATTAACGGCATTCTCGATTTCTCGAAGCTGGAATCGGGGCATATGACCCTCTACCCGGTCGCCTTCCGCCTCCGCGCCCTCCTGGACAACGTCCTCTCCATCATCGGCTATTTGGCGGAGGACAAGGGCATCCGCTTTGTCCAGACAATCGCGCCGGACCTTCCGGAAGAGGTGTACGCGGACGACGTCAAGGTCAGGCAGATTCTCCAGAACATTCTCGGGAATGCGGTAAAGTTCACGGAAAAGGGCGAGGTGACGTTCGACGCCGCGGTACACGACGGAAAGCTCCGGTTTGTCATCCGGGACACCGGCATCGGCATGCGGCCGGACGTGCTGGAATCGGTGTTCGAACCGTTCGGCCAGGCCGTGGACGGGAAGAGCCGCTACATCCAGGGGACCGGCCTCGGCCTCGCCATCAGCAAACAACTCATCCGCCTGATGGGCGGCGAAATCGCGGTGGAAAGTGAATTTGGCAAAGGCAGCGTGTTTACCGTCACCCTGCCGATCACCCTCCCGGACGCGACAGCGACCGGGGACACGTCAGAGGCGGTCAGGAAAACATCGGACAGGGGAAAACAGGTGGGCAATGGCGATTATTCGCACCTGCGGGTGCTGGTGGTGGACGACAATGCAATCAACCTCCGGGTGGCGTCGGGGCTGTTAAAGGCCCTGTTCCGGATAGTGACGGACGAGGCGGTCTCCGGGAAGGACGCCCTCGCCATGGTCCAGGAAAAACGGTACGACCTGGTATTTATGGACCTTATGATGCCGGAGATGGACGGCATCCAGACTGTCGCCGCCATCCGCGCCCTCGGGGGCGACTACGCCACCCTCCCGATTGTCGCCCTCACCGCCAATGCCGTCCACGGCGTCAGGGAGATGATGCTCCAGGCCGGCATGGACGACTTCCTCACAAAGCCGCTCCGGAAAGACGACCTCGTCGCCGTAATCGAACGCTGAGGCGGCGCGGCGTCGTGACATTCCGCCCGGACGCCGCCCGCCCACCCATGGCTGCCGCCACGCCGCCCGGGACGGCTCAGTCCGTTGTCAAGGTGCCGATGACGTCCGCCACCGTGGTGTCGTGGCGGCGGAGCCAAGCGTCGAGTTCGTCAATCAGCCTGCCGCAGATGGCCGGTTCGACAAAGTTCATCGCGCCGACCTGGACGGCCGAGGCGCCGACCATGAGATAGGCGAGAACGTCCTGGAC
>JAJBTL010000184.1 GCA_020860865.1 Planctomycetota bacterium
GATTTACGTCCCCCACGACCAGTCCGAAGCCATGACTCTCGCCAACCGCATCGTCGTCCTCCGGGCCGGCCTGATGGAACAGATGGGTGAGCCGATGGAACTCTACCACCACCCGGCCAACCGCTTTGTCGCCGGCTTTATCGGCTCGCCGCAGATGAACTTCATGACCGGCGTGGTGCAGGACAAGAACCTGCACGGCGTCGACGTCCGCCTGGACGGCGGCGACCTCGTCCACGCGAAAGTGTCCGGAGCCAACGCCCGGGAAGGCGACAAGGTCGAACTCGGCATCCGCCCGGAACACATCCGCCTGTCGAACGACAAGCCGGGCATCGCCGGCCGCGTCGACTTTGTGGAACAACTCGGCGACAGCCAGTTCGCCTATATCACCCTGCCGGGCGGGCAGAATATCACGGTCCGGGTCGAGACCGGCATCAAGGTGTCGGTGGGCGGCGCCGTGCAGGTCGAGTTCCCGGACGGCGACTGCCACGTCTTCATGCTGGACGGCGGCGCGTCGTTCCCCCGCCTCGACAGCGCGAACATTCACGACGTCCCGGTCCTCGGCGTGACGACCGCCGGGGCAGGGTCGAACTGACAGTTTTATCCGGGATGTTTTCGCCCGGACGGGTGCGTCCACCACACACGCGTCCCGGGCGGTTCGAGGGGCCGATTTCACTTAACAACCGTTTTTTCCACAAGGAGACTACGATGTCCAGAATCAGCAGCACCCGATGCGTCCTTGCCCTCCTGGCGGCGGTCTTCCTGCTCGCCGGTTCGGTCCGGGCGGCACAGCTTACCATGTACGTCAACCCGATTGAAGCGCCGTATGTCACCGAATGCGTCAACGAATGGATGCGCCAAACCGGGAACGAGGTCACCATCCTCACCGGGCCGGCCTCGTCCTCCGACGTCCTCGCCCTCTACCAGCAGCAGCTCGCCGCCGGCACCTCCGACGTCGATATTTACGAAGTCGACGTCATCTGGCCCGGCCTCCTGGCGAACCACCTCCTCGACCTCCTGCCCTATTCGGAAGGCCGGGAAAAACTCCACACCGCGCCGGTCATCGCCAACAACACGGTGGGCGGCCGCCTCGTCGCCATGCCCCTCTATCTCGACGCCGGCATGATGTATTACCGGAAGGACCTCCTGGACAAGTACAACAAGCCCATCCCCGCCACCTGGCCGGAACTGACCGCGACGGCCAAGGCCATCGTCGATGCCGAACGCGCCGCCGGCAACCAACGCCTCTGGGGCCTCGTTTTCCAGGGCCGCGCCTACGAAGGCCTGACCTGCACCGCCCTCGAATGGATCGACGCCTACGGCGGCGGCACCATCGTCGATGCGGACGGGAAAATAACCGTCAACAATCCGGCGGCGGTCCAGGCCCTCCGGGAAGCGGCCGGTTGGATAGGCACCATCACGCCGGAAGGCGCGTTGAACTATGCGGAAGAAGAGTCTCGTGGCGTGTTCCAGTCCGGCGACTCCGTGTTTATGCGGAACTGGCCCTATGCCTGGGCCCTCGCCGAAGAGGAAGGCAGTCCGGTGAAGGGGAAAATCGGCATTATGCCGGTTCCGGCCGGCGGCCCGGGCGGCAAGTCAACCGGCGCCCTCGGCGGCTGGGGCCTCGCCGTGTCGAAGTATTCGAAAAATCCGGAACTCGCCGCCGACCTCCTCTTTTACCTGACCAGCGCCGAAGGCCAGAAAAAGTTCAGCCTCCTCGGCACCTACACGCCGAGCGTCGTGTCCCTCTTCTCCGACCCGGAAATCCAGGCGAAAAACCCGGTGGCGATTCTCGAAGTGTTTAACAACGCCGTTCCGCGCCCGGCCGGCGTCACCGGCGCCAAGTACAACCGCGTCTCCAGTGAGTTCTACAACGCCGTCCACTCGGTCCTGTCGAAGAAGTCGACACCGGAAGACGCCCTCCGGTCCCTCGAAGCGTCGCTCCGGCGGGTCTCGCGCGGCGGCTGGTGAATCCGAATTCGTGAGTCCTCTATAAAACCCGTGCGGCACCGCGCCGTTTTCGTGAAACAGCGTGTCCACCAACCAAAGCTCTCCGTGAACCTATGAACAAAGGAATCCCATGTCCAGCACATCCCCATGGTGGCGGGGCGCTATCATCTACCAGGTCTATCCCCGCAGTTATCAGGACTCCAACGGAGACGGCATCGGCGACATTCCGGGCGCTCTCGAACGACTCCCCTACATTGCCCGCCTTGGCGTCGATGCCGTGTGGTTGTCGCCGTTCTTCACCTCTCCGATGGAAGACTTCGGCTACGACATCTCCGATTACTGCGACGTCGATCCGATGTTCGGCACCCTGGCCGATTTCGACCGGCTCGTCGCCGAAGCCCACCGCCTCGGCCTCAAGGTCATAATCGACCAAGTCCTCAGTCATACCGCTTCCGTCCACCCCTGGTTCCTTGAATCGAAAAAGGACCGGACCAACCCGAAAGCCGACTGGTATGTCTGGGCCGACCCGAAGGAAGACGGCACACCTCCCAATAACTGGCTGTCGAACTTCGGCGGATCGAGCTGGGAATTTTCCACCTCCCGGATGCAGTACTATCTCCATAATTTCCTGAAGAGCCAGCCCGACCTCAATTTCCACAATCCGGAAGTGCGCCAGGCCGTTCTCGACGTGCTCCGCTTCTGGCTCGACCGGGGCGTCGACGGCTTCCGCTTCGACACGGTGAACTACTATTTCCACGACGACGAACTCCGCTCCAATCCACCCTGCCCGGCGGACCAGGTCTGCTCCACCGCGCCCGGCTGCAACCCGTATACCTTCCAGCAACACGTCTACGACAAGACCCGGCCGGAAAACCTTGCCTTCCTGTCGGATGTCCGCCGCCTTCTCGATTCCTACGACGGCGACCGGATGATCGTCGGCGAACTCGGCGCCGACGGACCTGACATCGGCTCAATCCTCCACGACTACACGGAGGAGGGAAAACGCCTCCACATGGCCTATGTCTTCGAACTCCTCACCGAGGAATTCTCCGCCAGCCACATCCGGGAAGTGGCGGAACGCCTCAACCGGGAAATCGCCGACGGATGGATCTGCTGGTCCATCGGCAACCACGATGTCCAGCGCGTCCTCACCCGCTGGGGCCTCGAGGACGTGGCCGGTGCGGCGGCGCCGCCCCGTTACGCCATGCTCCTGTCGCTCCGGGGGTCGTCCTGCATCTACGAAGGGGAGGAACTGGCCCTGCCGGAAGCGGACCTGCCGCTCGAGAAATTGAAAGATCCCTACGGCATCACCATGTGGCCGGAGTTCAAGGGCAGGGACGGCTGCCGGACGCCGATGCCGTGGCGGCACGATCAGCCGAACGCCGGTTTCAGCACCGCCGAACCGTGGCTGCCGGTTCCGGCCGAACACCTCTGTCTCGCCGTCGATCTCCAGGACGGGAAGGACGGGTCCGTCCTCGAACGCTGCCGCGCTTTCACGGCGTTCCGGAAGCGGCAACCGTCCCTTAAGGACGGCGACATGACGCTCCTGGACGCGCCGGACGGCGTCCTCATGTACCAACGCAGCGGCAACGGCCCGGCCGTCCTCGCCGCCTTCAACCTGACGGCGTCGCCGGTGTCGTTCGACCTCCCGGACACTGGCTGGACCATCGAACAGAACATCGGCCTGACCGGCACCGCCGCCGGCGGACGCGTCGATATCCCGGCCTACGGCGCGGCGTTCTTCACCAAGTAACTGTCCCTCTTACTTGAACCTGTTTCATAACTCCATTTGGCCCGCTTTTCCGTTTTGACGGCCGTTGGCTTCGCCCGTCTTTTTCGACAATATTCAGCCATATTGCCCCGGAAAAGCCGAACTCGCCCACGACCGCCAAAACGAAAAATCGAACCAAAGCGAGTTATGAAACAGGTTCTTGTCATACAAAAAATGAACCGACGTCCTCGCGGGCGTCGGCTCATCGTATCGGGAGGCAGGAGCGCTGGCAAAGCCGTCCAGGAAGATCGTACCGCTACAGTCCTGTACGGCTCCACAGCACCGCCATTGGGGATGTGGGTGGAACGGTTTGACGAGAACCTCATGAAACCGTGACTATTTCAAGTACGGTGTGTCGGCGCCGGTCATCGCTTCAAGAGCGCTTTCGATATCCGACGCGGCCGGAACCGGCGGGATGACATCGCGGCTCCCAAGCGGGGCCGGCATACTGACGGACGGCGGCGTCACCGGCGCGGCGGGCGCGGATAGGGCGCTCGGTGCCGCTTCGGACAGGCCGGCATATTTCGACGACACCATTTCGGCCGGCGGCGGCAGCGGCACAGGGGCCCCGACCGGCGCGGACGGCGGCGCACTCGGCATGGACGGCGCCTGCGTCACCGGCGCAGCCGGGGCGGACGGGGCAAGTGGGGCCGGCGGAATCGGAGCCACGGGCGACGTCGGGGTCACCGCCGACGCGACAGGCTGGTCGGGAATGAACTGCGCGTCGGATCGTTCGGACGGCGGCGCCGGCATGCCCGGGGCAGGCTGGAAATCAAGCGGTCCCTGGGCGGTCGGCGTGTAGATCTGGCTGTTCTGGACCTGGTAATCGTTCAGGGTGAAACATTCACTGAGGTTCTGGCCAGGGGCGCAGACCACCGGGTTATACATGAGGGGGGCGCAGTAGTTCATGGCATAGGCGGGCATGGCGGCCGGAAACCCCGGACCATTCGGTCCGGGGGTAAACGGCGTCATTGCTATCGGCTGGGTCATCTGCGGCAGCATTTCCTGGCCGGGGAGAACTCCATAATACTCCACCGGAGCGCCCACCGACGTCCCCATCACCTGGCCGTAGGGAACACCGGCGGCCTGGATGACCGGTTGAATCACCGGCTGGATAACCACCGGCTGAATCACCGGCGGAACGCCGCCGGCCCCTCCGGCCTGGTATATGCCGCCCGGAACAAGGGACTCGGGCTGGACATAGGCGCTGGCATAGGGGTCGGTCAACGGTTCGGCCAGCGGGTCGACCATGACCGTCTGTTCCGGCTGCATGGCATTCTGGACACCGACCTGGACCGCGTTCGGATCGGCCTGCCAGGCCTGCGGGACAATCTGTCCCTGGTAGTCCGTGACCACCGGGTAGACCGGCGCCGTCATGCCCTGGTACACCGGCGTCGACACCATGCCGGTCCCGGAAGCGGTCGGCTCGTACACGTCGTAGGCGATATACGGCGCGGAGGTAATCGGCGTCGACACCACCGGCGCGTTGGCTTCGTAGCCGTAGCCGGCGTCGGTCTCCGGGTCGACCAGGTATTTGGCGTAGGACGGTTCCGGTTCGACCGGCGCCGCCGAGGCGGTGGTCGTGGTTCCGTCCGGGCCGGCGACGTACATGCTGTAGGTCGGTTCGGTCGATGTGGTATCCACCACATCCTCGATGTTGTAGACTTCGGTCGAGGTTATGGCCGGGGACGTCGTGCCGGAGGCGACAAACGTGCCGCTGGCGACGGACGAGACAGTCGTGGCCGGCACCGCCACCACCCGCCGGACCCGCTGGATCCGGCGCGGACCCTTGCCCCGGCGGTAGCTGACCCGGGCCCGTTGCGGATAGCCGAGGACGTGCGTGGTGACAATCTGGGCCGGAGCCTGGACCGGCGCCACCGTCAGGGTCGGGGTCTCGACCATGACGACGGACGACACCTGGAGCGGCGCCTCGAGAACCGGCGTCGAGACATATTCGGTCGTCACCGCCGTACTCTGCACCGTCGGGACAATCGTCCCGGATCCGACCGTGGTCGAACTGACGGTTGTTCCGTCGGGACCGATAACAACGGCCGGGACGTAATCGATATTCGGCGAGACCGGCGCGCCGCCGTCGACCCGGACCGGCGCGGCCGGGGACTGGCGGCGGGTCCGGGGCTGGCGTACCGGACGGCGCGTCCGGCTGTACCTGACCACCGGCTCACCGGTCTCGACGAGTTCGGCATCGTTCGCGAGGGCGGTGTCGGACGCCATGACGGCGGCGCCGGCGACGTCGCTGCCCGCCGTGCCGAGCATGGCATACTGATCGTCCTGGCAGCCGGGCAGGCAGGTCATGCCCAGCGTCAAGGCGAGTGCTGAAAATAGTGTCCTGGTACGCATGGTCTTCTTCTCCCAACAGGTTAACTAACCCCTTCAATATGGTTCATACTGATGAATGACAAAATCCGTGATTTCT
>JAJBTL010000038.1 GCA_020860865.1 Planctomycetota bacterium
GCGGCCCGCGCCGGCGAAGCCGGCAAAGGATTCGCCGTCGTGGCGGACGAAGTGCGGAACCTGGCCGGGCGATCGGCCCAGGCGGCCCGGGATACGACGCAGCTTATCGAGACGACGATTGAACGGGTGCGGAACGGTTCGGAGATCGCCGGGCAACTCGACTCCAGCTTCAAGCAAATCGAGGACGGTTCCCACGCCGTCGCCCGCCTCATCGGCGAAATAACCGCCGCCACCAACGAACAGGCCCAGGGGGTGGACCAGGTCAACACGGCGGTGGCGCAGATGGACAAGGTCACCCAATCCAACGCCGCCTCGGCGGAAGAAGCGGCTTCGGCGGCGGAACAGCTTTCGGCCCAGGCCGGCGCCCTGAACGGCATGGTCGACGATCTCGTCCTCCTGGTGAAAGGCGGCCACGGCGGGAGCGGGAACGGCGGCGGGAAGATTGAAATGAAAGCGAAAACAACGCCTCCGGCCCGCCGGTTGTCCGGTCCGAGTCTGCCGCCGTCCTCCACCGCCAGGTCGGGCGGTGTGCGGACCGTGTCGCCGATGGCGGTGATTCCGCTTGACGAGAATGACGATTTTTAAAAACCGGGACACGCATCGATTGTGACGACGCCGTCCCAACAGCGCGTATTCATCAGGAAAAACAAGAACCACGTAAAAAAGAAAACCCGACGGATTCTTCCGCCGGGTTTCTTTTTTTGAAGGCGTGTTGTGGTTGTTAAAGTATTGTAAGAAATACTGTGATAATCCGAGTTAGGCGCTGGAAGGAGCGTAGAGGTGTTTTTTCCGGTAGTGTGGAAAAAACGCCCGTAAGCGACTGGAGGCGACTAACTCGGAATTATCACGTAAATTCTTAAAATACTAAATAACGCCCTGGTCCAGCATCGCGTCCGCGACCTTGATAAAGCCGGCGATGTTGGCGCCGACCACGTAGTTCCCCTTGTAGCCGAAGCGTTCGGCTGTTTCGTAACAGTTCTTGTGGATGTCCCGGATGATGGTTTTGAGGCGCTGATCCACTTCCTCGATGGTCCACATGAGGCGGATGGAGTTCTGCGCCATCTCGAGGCCGGAGGTGGCGACGCCGCCGGCGTTGGCGGCCTTGCCCGGGCCGTAGAGGATGTTGTTCTTCAGGAAGATTTCCACGCCGTCCGGCTCGGTCGGCATGTTGGCGCCTTCCGACACGAGGATGCAGCCGTTCTTCACGAGGGTCTGGGCCGCCTCGGCGGAGATTTCGTTCTGGGTGGCGGACGGGAAGGCGCAGTCGCATTTAATGCCCCACGGCTTCTGGCCTTCCAGGAACGTCGCTTTCGGGAACTTCTTCGCATACTCGTTGATGCGGCCGCGGGTGACGTTTTTCAGTTCCATGAGGTAGTCGAGCTTTTCCTCGTCAATGCCGTCCTCGTCGTAGATGGTGCCGGACGAATCGGAGACGGTGACGACCTTGGCGCCCAACTGGAGAAGCTTCTCGACCGTGAACTGGGCGACGTTGCCGGCGCCGGAGACGGTGCAGATTTTGCCTTCGAGGCTGTCCCCACGGGTGGCGAGCATTTCCGCCGCGAAGTAGACGGCTCCGAAGCCGGTCGCTTCCGGACGGATATACGATCCGCCCCAATCGATGCCTTTCCCGGTCATGACGCCGGTGAACTCGTTCCGGATGCGCCGGTACTGGCCGAACAGGTAGCCGATTTCCCGGGGGCCGACGCCGATGTCGCCGGCCGGAATGTCGGTGTCCGGGCCGATGTGGCGCTGGAGTTCGGTCATGAAAGACTGGCAGAAGCGCATGACTTCGCCGTCCGACTTGTCCTTCGGGTCGAAGTCCGAACCGCCCTTGCCGGCGCCCATCGGCAGGGTAGTGAGGCTGTTTTTGAAAATCTGTTCGAACGCGAGGAATTTCAGGATGGACAGGTTGACGGACGGGTGAAAGCGGAGACCGCCCTTGTAGGGGCCGATGGCCGAGTTGAAGCCGCTACGGTAGCCCCGGTTGACCACGACCTGGTTTTTGTCGTTGACCCACGGCACCCGGAATATAATCTGGCGCTCCGGTTCGACCAGCCGCTCAAGAATGCCGGCCTCGACATAGCGCTTGTCCGCGTCGATAACCGGGACCAGGGCCTCGAGGACTTCCTCGACCGCCTGGATAAACTCCGGTTCATGGGGATTCTTTTCCTTAACATAATTAAGGACCTTCTCGATAACGTGCACGACGTGCTCCTTCCATCTGTAGCATAGAGCTATGAACACATCCTCAGGACTTCCTTGCCATCGCCCGTCGACGGCTTTTTTCCCTTGGCTGAATTTTTCGTTGGAGCGTGGCTGTAAAAAAACCGGATCAATTTAAGCGGCGCTTCAACCATGTGGCAAAGGCAAAAAAACTTTTCTTTGCAAAAAATTATTATTGGAATGGAACGCGCGGCTACCCGGTCGCCCGTAACCGTCGTCGTCTCGCCATTCCCCTGTTGAACCGGCCGCCGCGCCGGGGTATACTATCCGGTTTGAACCGCCGGGCCGACAAGCCCCGGCCCTAACGACTAAGGACTTCCCATCATGCCCCAACGCATTGTCATAACCGGCATCGGCCTCACCTCGCCCATCGGCGACGATCTGCCGACCCTCCGCCAGAACCTCCTTCTGGGAAAGGGCGGCGTCTCCACCATGACGCCACGCTACATGGACGAATGGCCGGCCGGCATCTGCACGTTCCCGGTGAACAAACACCAGTCCCGGAAGGACGCCCGCCGGGGCACCCGGGCCGGGCAGGTGGCCATCTACTGCGGCCGGGAGGCTATCCTGGACGCCGGCCTCGACCTGGAGGCGGCGGACCGTTCCCGCTACGGCGTGTTTGTCGGCACCACCGAGCACGGCAATGTCGAGACGGAAAACGAGGTCGCCGTCATCAAGGAATACGACTACGACGTTAAATACTGGTCCCACCACCACAACCCCCGGTCCATCAGTAACAACCCGGCCGGGGAACTCTGTCTGAACGCCGGCATCACCGGGCCGCACTGCTGCGTCGGCGCCGCCTGCGCGGCCGGAAATTACGGCATCATTTACGGCGCCCACCAGCTCATGCTGGACGAGGTCGATGTCGCCGTCGCCGGCGGCGTGTCCGAGTCCATTCACACCTTCGGCATTTTCGCGAGCTTCCTCGCGCAGAACGCCCTCGCGCCCATCGGCGACGACGCGAAGCGGGCCAGCCGCCCGTTCGACGTCAGCCGCCATGGCATCGTCATCGCCGAAGGCGGCTGCCTCTATATTCTCGAACGACTCGATGACGCCAAGCGCCGAGGCGCGAAAATCTACGCTGAACTTCTCGGCTGGGCCGTCAACACCGACGCCACCGACTTTGTCCTGCCGAATCCGGAACGCCAGGCCGAGGCCATGCGCCTGGCGATCCGCCGGGCCGGCCTCGAGCCGAAGGACATCGACATCATTAGCGCCCACGCCACCTCGACGCCGGAAGGCGATCCGAAGGAGGTCGAGGCCATCCGCGCCGTCTTCGGCGACGCCGCGCCCTACGTCAACGCGGCCAAGGGTTATTACGGTCATGCCATGGGCGCCGCCGGGGCGTTGGAACTGGCCGGCAACCTGCCGTCGTTCACTGACGGCATGATCCATCCGGCCATCAACATTACGGAACTCGATCCGAAATGCGCCCTCCCTGGCCTGGTCGTGAACGAGGCCCGGAAGGCCGACCGGCCCATCCGCACCGTCCTTAATAATTCCTTCGGCATGCTCGGCATCAACGCCGTCACCGTGGTCGGGAAATACGAGGAGTAGCCGGCTGCCGTCGCCTCGCCGCGCCGCCGTCGGCGTCGGGCGGGGCGGGGGACGTCACTACAGTGAAAACGCACCCGGGCGCGAGCGTCCGGACCAAGGAGTCCCCATGCGGGAAAAACTGCAACAGCTGGCCGAATCGAAACGGGTCGTCGCGGTGTCGTTCCCGGCCGCTAACGGGAACAAGTTGTCAAGTATTACCGGCACCATTGTCGAGGTCGGGGACGACTGGTTCATCCTGAACGACATTTACGGGAACGTCCTTCTCGTGCCGCTGACCGGCCTGTCCTATATTGAACTCAAGAAGTAACGGAATGGCCTCGGACACGGACGCGGCGAGGCCGATGGACCGCGCCCTTATTATAAACGCGGACGACTTCGGCTTCTCGGCGCCGGTAAACCGGGGCATTGTCCGGGCGCACCGGGACGGCGTCCTCACCTCCACCACCCTTCTCGCCAACGGGTCCGCTTTCGAGGAGGCGGTCGACCTTGCCCGGTCCACTCCCGATCTCGGCGTCGGCCTTCACCTGAACCTCGTCCGCGGAAAACCGTTGTCGCCGAGTGGCGAATCCTTTCCCCTGATCCGGCCGGACGACGGCGCCTTTCTTCCGTTCCGCTGGCGGCGGATGGATCGGCTGTTTCTCCGCGCCGCCGAGGCCGAATACCGCCGGCAGATTGAGAAGATTCTCGATGCCGGCATTGTCCCCACCCATATTGATTTTGAAAAACACCACGCCTGGCAGTACCGGCTGTACGGTCTCGCTTGCCGCCTGGCCCGGGAATACGGCATCCCCGCCATCCGCACCCTGCGGGAGCCGGTGGCCTGGTCGGTCCGGAGCCTCGGCTGGCCCGGCCTCGGTCCCGCCCTTATGGCCGGGGCGCTCCGCTGCGGCTTCGACTGTGGCGGCGGCCTGGTCCGACCGGGCCTCGCGCGGCCGGACCGGCTCCTCGGCCAATGCCATATCGGCGCGATGACCGAGGCGGTGTGGTTGCGCCTCGCCCAAAATATACCGGCCGGCCTCTCGGAGGTGATGACCCATCCGGGCGAGGCCGAGAGTATCGCCACTGACCACGGCATGGGCCAGAGCTGGCTCGAAGCGGCCCGCCAGGTCGAACTGGACGCCCTCACGTCGCCCCGGGTAAAGGCGGCGCTGGCCGGGGTCAGGCTGGTGCATTATGGGGTTTTTCGAGAGGGAGGTAGCGGGGAAGCGCGTAACGACTGACGGAATGTCGCGGGATTACGTACATGGAGATTTGAAGAAGGACGCGTCCGGCGCGGGCGCGTCCTTTTATAATTCTCGTGTTCCGGGGGAGGGCGGAGCGTTACTTCGGGTATTCGTCCCGGCGGAACATCTCGACCATGGTGGCGGTGAGGCTGAACAGTTCGGTGGCTTCGGGCAGGTCGGCACGTTGTATCCATACCGCTTCCTGGAGTTCCGTCTTGTCGATAACGAGATCGGCCGGGCCGTCCACGTCGCAGTAGAAGCCGCAAAGGACCGATCCGGAAAAGGCCCAGGGCTGGCTCTTGTAGTAGCGGATGTTTTTTACCCTGACGCCGATTTCCTCCAACACCTCGCGGCGCACCGTGTCCTCGAACGTTTCATCGACTTCCATGAAACCGGCGATGAGCGCCGTCAATTTCGAGTTCGGACGGTTGGCGTAGCGGGTGAGGACGATGGCGTCCCCGTTGGTGAAGCCGACAATGACGGCCGGGGAAATACGCGGATAGACGACGACCCCGCAGTGATCGCAGAGGACGGCGCGTTCGTCGTCCTTCGGACGCGTCCGTTTGCCGCAGTGGCCGCAGTAGCGGTGCCCGGCGTACCAGCCGCCGAGGTGCGCCGCCGTCACGGCGGCGAAGGCGAGCCAGGTCGGTTCGAACGACCGGAAGGTCATGAGGTCGACGGAACGGAAACCAGACAGTTCGGACAGAGGCTCGAGGTAGAGGAACACCCCGGTCTCGTCCACTCGGAACAGGCTGACAAGGTTTTCCGTCAGGTCGGGGAGGAGCGGCTGGATGTCGGCGAGGGTCGGCAGGCGGCCGGCCGGGCAGTCGTCGACGAGGAGGATTTTCGTTCCCGAAAGGAGGAGGACGTAGTCGGCGGCGGCCGGTTCACAAAGGCTGTAGGCCAGGTCGAGCCGGTGCGGCGCGATATCCTGAAGCATGGCGCGGTCCCTTTTTTAAAAAGAAAAAGCCCGCCTAAACATTCGGCGGGCTGGTTACGGTTCAGTGTAATCAGGACGCCGGACAATCGCGGGAAACAGTCCATTGTCCGGCGTTACCTGATTTTGTCAATTACGGAAGAGACGTTCTTTCGCGAGTCGGACCGTGCATGGAAAACGATCCGACGCCACTGTTCATCCCC
>JAJBTL010000164.1 GCA_020860865.1 Planctomycetota bacterium
GTTATAAACACCGGGCCGCCGCTGTCGGCGGCGAGGAGGCGGCGCTTCACCAGGGCGGCGGCTTCCGTATATTGGCGCGGGAGAAAGCCGGCGGTCTGTTTCAGGTTTGTCGCCACCCAGTCGCGGTAATTCCGGCGTATGACGGCGCCGCCCAAATTCGAAAACGGGTGCGACGGCGTCCGGTCGCCAAGCATGCTGCCCCGGAAGGCGATGACGACGGCGCCGTCCGCCTCCTCCCGGACCAGCGCCACGCAGCCGGACGGCGTTGTTTCGAGGCCAGGCTGGGCGTCGTCGTAGGCCAGTTCGGAAAGGGTGGCGAGATAATGGTAATAGGCCAGTTCGGACCGGGAACAGTCGTCGATGGAATCGGCGGCGCAGACGGGGAACGGAGCGGCGGCAATGACGATGAGGACCGTCAGGACCGCCGCACGGAGTGTGGCGGCGGCGGTTCCACAGCGTTTTTGAAAGCGTTTTGGCACTGGCATTGTTGTACCTGTCTCCGACTCTCATCCTCGAATGGTAATGAAAAAGGCATGCCGTTGGTCGCGGCATGCCTTTCCGTTGTACTGTAAAATCGGCCTGTCCGCAAGGGGCGGAGCGGTCCGGTTCTTATGCGGTTTTCCGGTACGGCGCCCGGGCCCGGCGGCGCTTCTGGCCGCGTTCGGTCGAGCGATTGTCGGACCGGTTATCGGAGCGGCTGTCCGAACGGCTGTCCGAGCGTTTGCCGGGACGGCCGGCACGGCGCCGGGCGGGCCGGCTGTCCGATTCGGCCGACCGGTACGATCCGGGACGGCCGGAGCCGGTGCGGCGCTGGCCGCTGTTCCGGTTCGGCGTGGCGGCGGACTGGCGCCGGGGTTCGGCCCGGATCGGTTCACCGACGCTGGCGGCGAAGGGATGATCCTGGATTATCGGGATACTGCGGGAAATCAGGCGCTCTATATCCCTGAGGCTCGACCGCTCTTCCGCATCGCAGAACGACACGGCCGACCCGACCCGTCCGGCCCGGCCGGTGCGGCCGATACGGTGGACGTAGGTTTCCGGAACGTCCGGGAGGTCGTAGTTGACCACCAGCGGCAGGGCCTCGATATCGATGCCGCGGGCGGCGATATCGGTGGCGACGAGGACCCGGAGGCGGCCGCGTTTGAAGCCGTCCAGGGCGTCCCGACGGGCGTTCTGGGTTTTGTTGCCGTGGATGGCGCCGGCCTTGATGCCGGCGGTATTGAGCATTTTGCAGATTTTATCCGCGCCGTGCTTGGTCCGGGAAAAGACCAGGCTGGCGTCACCGCCGCTTTTTTGCAGCAGGTCGACGAGGAGCCGGCCCTTGTTCGACTTCTGCACGTGGTAGACGGACTGGGTCACCGTCTCCACCGCCGACGACACCGGCGCCACCGCCACCTTGACCGGATCCCGGAGGATGCTGGCGGCGAGGCTGGCGATTTCTTTCGGCATGGTGGCGGAGAAGAGAAGGGTCTGCCGTTCACGCGGCAAGGCCTTCAGGACCGTCTTGATGTCGTGGATAAAGCCGAGGCCAGCATGTGATCGGCTTCGTCGAGGACGAGGGTGTTTATGGACCGGAGGTCGCAGACGCCCTGGCGCATGAGGTCGACGAGGCGGCCCGGGGTGGCGACGACGACATCGACGCCGGCGCGGAGGGCCGAAACCTGCGGACCCTGGTTGACGCCGCCGAAGATGACGGTGGCGCGGATGCCGGCGAAGCGGCCGAAGGCGCTGAAGGAGGCGCCGACCTGGGCCGCCAGTTCGCGGGTCGGGGCGAGGACAAGGGCCCGGGGGGCGCGGCGGCGCTTGGTGTCGCTCTTTTCATAGAGGCGATGGATAATCGGCAAGGCGAAGGCGGCAGTCTTGCCGGTGCCGGTCTGGGCGCAACCGAGGACGTCCTTGCCGGCGAGAAGATGCGGAATGGCCTGGTGCTGGATGGGTGAGGGCGTGGTGTATTTTTCCATGACCACGGCCTTGAGAACGGGTTCCGCCAACTGCAATTCACTAAATGTCATTCTTTTCCTTTGTGGAGCGATTCCATGCCGAATCGTGACGGCCAGTGGCCGCTCCAACGCAATGCGTTTTGCCTACATGTTGATAGTGCCGGGATGGATCGCGGAAGTGGGTCGACGCCGGGGAAACGGCGGGATCGCACACGAAGCGAGCTTCCAAGCGGTATCGCAAAGTATCAAACCGCTGTCTCTTCGCGCGGCGTTACAAGAACAGGTCGAACAACCTGATTCAGTACAGTGGCGACCGGCCCCCGCGCTTAAACGGCCCCACCTCGGTGCCTGCCCGGTTCGGCCCCGGAACGGGGCGGACGGGACTGACACGTCATGGCCGCCCGTCGTGACCAACCGGTCCGTACGGGCATAAAAAAACGGGATTACAGGTCTTAGCCTGTAACCCCGTGGATTTATTGGCAATGACTCAAACAGTATATCACCGACGTCATGCTTTGTCAACCGCGTGCCCGACTTTTCTTCTTTTTTTCCGCCGACCGGCCGCCGCGACGGCGCCGAACGAACGGGATAAACGGTGAAAGGTGATTATTCACATAACTCCGTTATATCACGTTTATTTTCGGAAGGAGGGTGTAGTTGGCGGGACAGACGACTTGTGTGCACGGTGCACACTATTCTCGGAGGAATTACGATGGATAAGTCATCCAACAACAGCGGCAACAAGCGTGGCAACAACCGGGGCAGCAACGCCAAGAACAGCTCCAACAAATCCAACAACAGCCAGGGCAACAACAACTTCAACCCGAAGGATCACCCGCGTGATTCCGAAGGCCGTTTCACCGAAAAGTAAGGCCCGCATCTCAGTACCTACAAAAGAGGACTCCGGAAGCGCTTTCGGAGTCCTCTGTCGCGTCTCCGCCTCCTCTCCCTGCCGAATTCTCCAGTTGCTCACTCATCGCCGCACGCGTCGTTGAGTGGCGAGGGGATTATAAGGTACCGGCATCAACTCCTTCCAAACCTCTATACACCCGCTGATATTTCCCGCGACGCGGCGGGACGGCGTAGCCGACCCGGCACACCAGCGTCGGCGCCAACCAAACAGCCTTTTCGTTACTGGCGGGCGGCGGCTGGGCGAACGGATGCGTCTTCGCCTTCCGCGTCCCGGCAATCGTCGCCATGTCGGACCGGATGTTCCCGAGGGTGACATGTCCTTCGTAGACGATGACGCCGTCGTCGTCTCGGCGTCCAAGGACGAGACTGACCATGTTGCCGGGCTTCGGCAGGTAGCCGCAGACGAGGAACAGTTCGGACGGGCGGCTGGAAATAGTCAGCCAGTCCCGGCTCCGCTTGCCCATCCGGTACGGGCTGGCGAGGCGCTTGGCCCGGACGCCGGGCAGGCCCTGCGTCCGCACCGTGTCGACCAGGCGGGAACCGGCCCCGGCGACGGTCAGGGCGAGGACGACGCCGTCGTTTTCCCGGATCGCCGCCTCGAGGATCGGACGCCGTTCCGCCACAGGGCGGCCGACAACGGCGTCATGATCCCGGTACAGGATGTCCGAGACGACGATGGCGGCCTGGGCGTCGTGGCCGAAAATCGCCTTGTTCCCCAGTCGCCGCGCCAGGAGGTCGGGATCGGGTCTGCCGGTCGGGGCGACAATGATTTCGCCGTCAAGGATGGACCGGCCGGCGGCGCCGTCCCGGAGGCTGTCCGCGACGTCCTGGAAGAGGGCGGACAGGTCGAAACCGTCCTTGTCGTGGAGGACGACGTCCCGGTCGCCGACATAAGCGAGGCAGCGTTCGCCGCCGAACAGCGGTTCGAAGGCGAAGTCGTCCCGGTCGAACGGTTCGGCGTCGCCGCCCGGGTACATCGGGGCAGCAGTTCTGTCCGTAAACATGTCCGGCATGCGGTCCAGCCTTTTATATGTCCGGCTTGGTCCGTTCGACCTCGACGGCGGTCGCCGTCTTCTTTTCGCCGTCGCCGGACAGGCCGGTTCTGAACTCGGTCAGGGCCTGCCCGACCGATCGGGCCACGCCGGGCAATCGTTTTCCGAACAGGAGAAGGGCGACCAATCCGATGACCACCCACTCCACCGTGCCAGGCATGCTGGCAAACGCTACAGGTACCATTTTTTTACCTCCTCGAACGGATAATCCGCTCGCATCAGGGGCGGGAAGCTGTTCGCCTCCCACCGTCTCCGGAAGCCGGCCCGAACAGTATGGGCCGGCGCCGAAAGACGATGCCGTTCTTTGTAAATGTGCTTCCCAACCTCGCTGCGCCGCCGTTGACACCGTCGGGACGGCTGCTTGAAGGTCGGGAATTCTTCCGTGCGTGGCGCCGCATCAGGTGACGAGCGGCCCCGGGTTCCGGAGGTACTGTTCCTTGATGTGGTGCGTCGACCAGTAAGCGAGGGCGCCGACGAGGCCGGTCGGGTTGTAGCCCATGTTCTGGGGGAAGGCGCTGGCGCCGTAGACAAACACGTTCGGCACGTCCCAGGACTGGAGGTAGCGGTTGACGGCGCTGTTCGTCGGATCGGTACCCATGATGGCGCCGCCGGTGGTGTGGGTGGTCTGGTAGTAGGTGGTGTCGAACGGCGTGCCGTCCGGCAGGTTCGTCATGGTGACGGTTTCCGCGCCCATGGCCCGGCCGATTTTGGCGGTCTGTTCCGACGTGTACTTACTCATGCGGAACTCGTTTTCGTGCCAGTTCAGGGTGACGCGGAGAAGAGGATTCCCGTAGGCGTCCCGGTAGGTCGGGTCGAGATCGAGGAAAACATCGCGGTACGGCTGGATGGCGCCGTGGGACGTAATGTTACTGATGCGCTGATACCCTTCCTGCATCCCCTTCTTCCAGCCGGAGCCCCACGCCGGGGAACCGGGCATCGGACCGGCCTGGGTAATCGGCCTGCCGCCGGACCGGTTGTGCCAGATGCCGGCGCCGCCGATGAAGCCCAAGGGGCCGTGGTCGAAGTTGTCGCCGTTGAAGTCGTCGATGCAGGACGCCGCCGCGCCGGCGCTGGCGAACGGGTTGATGTATGTCCCTTTCGGCATGATTATCTGGCTGCCGCCCATGAACTGGTAGCAGAAGTTCTTGCCGACCACGCCGGTGCCGGTCTGGACATTGTACGGCTGGCCAATACCGGAGAGGAGCATGAGGCGGACGTTGTGGAGCTGGAAGGCGGTGAGCATGACCAGTTCGGCCGGCTGGACGACTTCCTCGCCGCCGGCGGTGATGTAGGTGACGCCGGTGGCGTGTTGTCCCGTCGAATCGAGGTTGACCCGGACAACATACGAATTGTTCCGCAGTTCGAAGTTGTTCCGCTGCCGCAACACCGGCAAGATGGTCGACTGCGGGCTGGCCTTCGCCGACGTGTAGCAGCCGTAGTCGTTACAGAAGCCGCACATGGTGCACTGGCCGAGTTCGACGCCGTAAGGATTGGTGTAGCGGCCGGACGAGTTCGAGGCCGGCGCCGGGAACGGATGGAACCCGACTTCCCGCGCCGTCTTTTCGAACAACGCCGAGGCGTAGCCGTACGGCAGGGGCGCCTGCGGATACGGTTTCGACCGGGGCGCCTCGAACGGGTTGCCGCCCTCGATACGCTGGCCCTGGACATTGCCAGCCTGGCCGGACACGCCGCAGACCTCTTCGAAATGGGTGAAGAATGGCTCCAGTTCCTCGTAGGTGACGCCGTAGTCCTGGATGGTCATGTTGTCCGGGATGAAGTTCTGGCCGTAGCGTTCGATAGTGGTCGAGCGGTGGGTCAGGTCGGTCGGGAGGGCGCGCCAGTGCATGCCGCTCCAGTGAAAGCCGGCGCCGCCGGTGCCGTGCCCGAGGAGGAAGGCACCCTGGCGGCGCATGGGGACGGCGCGGTCGTTCGGGCCGTGGCGGAACGTGACAGTCTCCAGGTTGAGCCGCTGAAGAATGCGTCCCCGCGAGTCAAAAGCGAGTTCGTCGAATACCTGCGGCGGCCTCGCGGTGGTGGCGGTCTCGTGTTCGGGACCGCGTTCAAGGACGACGACGTTGAGGCCGGCGTCGGTCAATTCCTTGGCGGCGATGGCGCCGGTGAAGCCGGAGCCGACGATGACGGCGTCAACCGGCCTGAGCGTAATTGCCATTAGTAGACCTCCCTTCCGGGGGAGTAAGCGTTGGTGGCGGTTGTGGAGGCGGCG
>JAJBTL010000214.1:0-1225 GCA_020860865.1 Planctomycetota bacterium
TTTCAGATTTTTATAAATCAAAGATCCTGTCCGTCCTATTTGGGTTGCTGGCACACTCAGCTCTGGGGGGGGGGCCCTCTCTCCCGCCCCCCCCCCCCGATTTCGCCCAGATTTTCGGACACAGTCCTTGGAAGCGTTCAACTACCAAGTCAACACAAACCAACAATCGACTTGTACCAGTATCTGCGCTACAAACTGCTACGTTCACTTGCGAACTCACGCGGCGGGGAGTCATCTGATGGAGACCACGTCCCGCCACGGTACCGCATACCGGCGCAACCGCTGCTGTCCTACCGCAACTGCAAACCACAACAACAACCTCAAACCTTTTCAAAACTACAGTCGTATGTATGAACACGTTACCATGAACAGCGTAACCACAACCCACGCGCCGGCAGACGACCACTCCGCGGTTTCTTCCTATCCGTCGGCAACCGGCCCTGTATCGAGCTCGCGGCTGCTCTCGCGATGAGCGTCGCCAACACTCCTGAACTTCAACCACCGAATGTCCGAAAACCCTCCGGGCGATGTGCATCTGGCGTTACAGGACTATGTACCCAGGAGTGGAGAAATTTGAATGAATGCGCGGGTAGCTTACGAAGAGAAAAACCGCAAGGCGAATGGGTCGTGTCCGGAACAGGTGTACGTCCGCCACACGAAGCCAAACCCGCATCTCGGTGTGATGTCTTACAGATAGCAGTGAAGAAAGACCGTCCGCCGGGAAAAGCCACCAGCAGAAAACCCCGTCTGATTTACCTCCTGTCGAACGGGAGCCAACGGTCGAAAAACCTGCCGAGACAACACCGAACCTGGGTAACCAGATGCTACGTATGTTCTTTTTTTCCACTTCTGCCTTAACTACTTTACACCACAATCCGGCTTAGTCAAGCCGCCACTTCGACTTTTCCGGCGAAAACGATTCCACAAGCAAAGCCTTGCAGTGTAAAATCTTACGATTGCCCCGGTTAATGCCGAGCGAAAAAATTCCTCTCCTCCGAATTTTTTCCTTGCAAGTCCTTTTTCTCCATTCACAAAATTAACGCTCGTTCGGTACGCGGCAAGCCATACAGAAAATGGTCTTCCGTCCCCTATTGTCACGGACGATGGCGGTGACAAATTGTCTTATGGGTTGTCCCGCGCCATCATTTCCCCGAGCATTGCCTCGATGCCGGCGTCGATGCCGACCGCCGGTTGCCACCCGAGATCGCGCCTCGCCTTGTCCACC
>JAJBTL010000214.1:1235-1674 GCA_020860865.1 Planctomycetota bacterium
CTGAACCAGTGGTCGGTGGACAACTGGGTAACGAGAAAACGGGTCAGGCGCGGGTCGTCGCGGCGACGGGTGAGCTTCCCCGCCATCTCACAGAGCCACCCGGCGGCATAGGCAACGCCGGCCGGGACCGATTTGGTTATGCGTGGCAGACCGGCCCCGGTGACGATGCGGTTGATGAAATCCCAACAATTGACCGGCTCCGGCTCGTTAATGAAATACGCCTGTCCCGCAACGGGCGAATCGGGCGCGAGCCTGTCGTAGGCGAGGAGGTGCGCGTCGGCGACATTCAGGACATAACTGACGGATATCCGGTTCCGGCCGTCGCCGATTATCCGTAACGTCCCCGCCTTCGCCCGAGCGAGAAGCTTGGGGATAAGCTGGGTGTCGCCGGGACCGAAAATGAGGTGCGGCCGGATGGCGGCGGTGGTCAGGTCGGGCC
>JAJBTL010000214.1:1684-6113 GCA_020860865.1 Planctomycetota bacterium
CTTTTCCGCCAGAGCCTTTGTCGCGGCGTCGCGCGGGAGGTAATCATCCGGATACGGGAGCGTCTCGTCGCCGCCGCTGATGCCGTGGCCGCCGTGCACGACGGACGGCGTCGAGGTGTACAGGAACCGGGTCAAACCTTCGGCCCGGACCGCGTCCAGAAGGTTTTTTGTGCCAAGGAAATTGGCATTGTAATAGACCGCGTATTCACCCCACACACCCGGAATTGCGGCGGTATGGATAACGCCGGCACAGCCGGAAACGGCCTGGCGGCACGCCGCCGGATCGGCGATGTCCCCTTGGAGGCAGTCGACGCCGAGCGCCTCAAGCCATGGATAGCGGCGACGACCGATGACGCGGACGCGGTCGCCACGGTCGAGAAGTTTACGGACAATCGCCCCGCCAAGAAAACCGCCGCCGACCGTCACCAGAATCATGGCGCATCCTTCCTTTTATAATGCTGTTCAAGAATTGCGTTATCCTGATTCTACCCGTTTTCAACCACGTCGCACAACGCCGCCGTGACAGCCTTGACCAAACAGAATGCCGAAGGCGCGGGCCTCCGGCATTCGAATGTTTCAGGGGATCACGGCGATGCCCATGTATATATAAAAACACCTCGGGCGGATGGGCTCCGCGCACGCAAGCCGGAGTCAGTCCGGTGTGTAGCCGGAAACCTACCGGTGAACCATGCTGTCGGTCGGGCAGAAGTCGTCCGTCAGGATCGGGACGTCGTCCGTCTCCGGACGGGTGAGGAGCTGCCGCTGCACCACCGCGTCGAGATCGGTATGGGCCAGGTATTTCGGGCGGATGGCGCGGTAGCGCCGTTCAAACTCGCGGCCGCTGTACTTGGGCATGCCCGCCTTCGTTGCAATCATAATGATGTTCTCGCCCTGCCCCGAGCGGTTCCGGGGGAAGACGTAGAGGCTGCCGCCGTTCGGACCGACATTCCACACCCGATCGATCGTCTTGTAGACGCTCCGGAACAGGCGGCTGTTGTCAATGCCGCTGGCCGGCTTTTCGAAGGCGCTGATGACATTGATGACCATGACGCCGTCGTCGGTCATGCGGTCCCGGATGGTGGTGAAAAACTCCTCGGTGATGAGGTGTTTCGGTATCCGTCCGCCCGACGAATAGGCGTCCATGATGATGTAGTCCCACTTCTTGTCCTTCTCGAGCTGCTCGACATACATGCGGCCGTCAAGGACGTGGGACTTGATGACGTCGTCGCCGGAGAAGGGATAGTCGAAGTACTTTTCCGCCAGTTCGAACACCCACGGGTCGATGTCGACAACGTCGATGAGGCGGGTCTCGTCCGGATAATGTTCCTTGAACATCCGGGGACCGACGCCGCCGCCGCAGCCGATGACGAGCATGTCGCGAGGCGCCTGCCCGGTCAGGACCATGCCGAGGTGGAGAAGGTCCACGTAGCCGCAGGCGGTCTCGGCCGGCGGCGGCGGCAGGTTCATCGTTTTCGGATCGAGGATGATGCCGGACTCGATAAGGTTGTTGAACATCATCAGCCGCGCCGGCTTCTGGTACGGGTAAATCTGGCTTCGGCCGTTCATGATGGTGATGTAGTGGTAGGCCGATTCCTTGATCTCAAGGAGCTGTTCCATGGCGTGCACCTGCGTCAGCATTGTGTTTGAACCAAAGTAACCGCCAATCACCCCGACGACGGCAATGGCGGTTCCCGCTCCCCTAAAGCTACCGCCCCCGAGAAAAAAACAGAACACCGCCACCAGCGCCAGGACCACGCCGGCCGTATAGACGATCGCCGCCGTGCCGATATATTCCACCAGGACGAACGACACGAGAAGGGTGCCGACAATCGAACCGAGGGTGGAGACGGCATAGAGCGATCCGGCGACGGTACCGATGCCGGACGTTTGTTTGGCCGCCAGTTTGATGGCGAATGGGCTCGTCATCCCCATGCAGATGGACGGCAGGGCGAAGAGGACGAGACAGGCGATAAGGGTCCGGTAGCGGACGTCGAGGCCGGTGAACTCGTTCATCCAGGCGGCGAAGTGCGGCGCGATCGGGGGAATAATCATGACAAGAATGGCGGCGACAAGGAGCACCGTCCCGAGGGTCTGAATCTTCGGCGACCGGTCGGCATAGCGTCCGCCGCCCCAATAACCAAGGGACAGGGCAAGCATGAACACGCCGATAATCGAGCCCCAAACGTAGATGGTCGATCCGAAATGCGGTTCGACCAGGCGGGCGCCGGCCATTTCCAGGCCCATAAGGGCGGCGCCGGACATGAAGACGACGAAGTACAGGGCGTTCGCGCTTAACCCGGCGCGTTCAGGACCGGCGGGCGGTGCCGTCACCGTGGAACCGGCGCTGCCGGCGGCATCCTTTTTCTTTGCCACGAGGTTGTCTCCCTTCAAGAAAAAACGGGTTCTCCATGGATGGAGAACCGTGAGCAATGACAAGCGACTTGTCCTGCCTATATGGTATTCCCCGGGTCGGGGTACCGCAAGCAGGAAACCGCGTTCCGGCCCAAGGGCCGGCCGCTCCGGAGACAGTGACAGATACTACGGAATGCCTTATGGAACTTTGGCGTTGGACGCCCTTCACCCGCTTTGTCCAAGGAGTAAAAGAGAGAGACGGAAAGGACGCGTTGCCGCCCGCGCCCTTTCCGAATCCGATATGAACGTAGAACAGAAATGATCTACCTGCCTATCGTGCCGCAGGCGATGCGTCCGCCGCCGCCGCCGTTCGGTTTCGGCGAGTCGGAAAAGTTGTCGCCGCCGTCGTGGATCATGAGGCTTTTTCCGGCGATTTCACTGATACTCCTGAGGCGCGGGGCAAGGACCGGCGTGGTGACGGCGCCGTCCTGCGTGACGTACAGGGGCGGCAAATCGCCCTTGTGGCCGTCGTTGGTCCAGGGCGATCCGTGACGTTTGGCGCCGTCCGGGTCCCAATGGCCGCCGGCGGCGCCGGCCGGAATCATCTCGCCCGTGGAAGCGTCGGGGCCGGGACCGCACTGGCCGTTTTCGTGGATGTGGAAGCCGCGAACGCCCGCCTCGAGGCCGCGAAGATTCGGGACGAACAGGAGGCCGTATTCTGTTTCATTGATGGTGATGGTGCCGATGACGTCGCCGGTGTTGTCCAGGGTGGCCCGTCGCATTTCCACCGTGACGGTGGCGGCCATGACCGGGGCGGTGAGGAAAAGGGCGAGGAAAAGCGGTGCCGCGAGGCGCAGTGGTCTGTGTCGCATGGGTTCTCCAATTTTGGAAGCGGTTCACTTCCCCCCACCCACTACGACAAACCTTTCCCATCATAGAAAAATGCCGCCGCCGTTTCAAGAACGGCGGCGACTTTGTTTGAACATTCCGAACCGCGTTGATGCGAGGACCGTCCCGTCCTTTCAGGCGCGGTACGACGCGAACGACATAGTATTACGCCGCCCGTTTCTTCTTCTGCGTCTGGAGGTCGAACCACACCGCCGCGACGAGGATGACGCCCTTGACGAAGAACTGCCAGGCCGGCATCAGGTTCATCATACTCATGCCGTTGGCGATGGTGGCCATGATCATGGCGCCGAGAATGGCACCCGCCACCTTGCCGACACCGCCCGTCATACTGGTGCCGCCGATGACGGCGGCGGCGATGGCGTCGAGTTCCAGGTTCATGTTGGCGGCGGCGGTCGGGCCGGCGTTCAGGCGGGCCGTCAGGACAATGCCGGCGACGCCGGCCAGGAGGCCGTTCAGGGCGTAGACGATGGCGAGGGAGCGCTTGACATCGATGCCGGAGTAGCGCGCCGCCGCGACGTTGCCGCCGATGGCGTAAATTTTCCGTCCGAACGTGGTCCGTTCGGCGATAAGGGAGAAGATAATCATGAGGACAAGCATGAGGAACACCGCGAACGGCAGGCCCCGGTAGTTATTGAGGACGATGGTGGCGATGAGGATGACGGCGCTGTACACGCCCCAGCGGGCGACCATGACGCCGGCCGATTCGTCCAGGGTGTTGTAGCGGCGGCTGGCGGCGCGTTTCCGCAGTTCGCCGAGGAGGAGGATGGCCACGGCGGCGATGGCGAATATCCAGCCCCAAGTGTTGGAGAAATACGCGTTCCCAATGGCCTTGAAATCGTTCTGCATCGGGGCAATGGTCATGCCCTTCGTGATGAAAAGGATGCCGCCCCGGAAAATAAGCTGCCCGCCCAGGGTGACGATAAATGCGGCAATCCCGACATATGCGATAATCGTCCCCTGTATCAGCCCGGCGATAATGCCGATGACGATGCAACAGATGATTGTCGCCGGCGTGCCGAAACCGGCCCAGACCTGGAGCGCCGCCGCCGAACAGCCGACAAAGCCGGCCAGGGTGCCGACGGACAGGTCAATGCCGCCGGTGACGATGACAAGCACCATGCCGCAGCCCATGATGCCGACGATGGCCATGGCCCGGGTCAGGTTTGAC
>JAJBTL010000211.1 GCA_020860865.1 Planctomycetota bacterium
CCGCGGCATGGGCGCGGGCGCGGGCGTACTGCCACCGCGGATAGCCACGGTAGCCGGCGGCGACGAGGGCGAGGAGGACGAGAAGCTTCAGGACGGTACCGGCCAGGCTCCGGCGTTTCTTCGGCCGGGACGGGACAGGCGGCTCCCGGAAGGCGCTCCGGACCGACGCCGGCGGCGGCGGCGGCGCGTCATCGCGGCGGCGGAGCGTTTCGTCGTCGTGAAAATCTTCGGCCGTCTCCTCGGAGGAGGCGCGGCCGGGAAAGATCGGTTCGTCCGCCGCCACGCTGTCCGGCGTGGGGGTGGCGGGGTCGTCGGGAAAGCCTTGTTCGCCTATCGTGGCGGCGGCGACCTGTTCCGTCACCGATTCAACTGAAGCGGCGGCGGCAGCGCCGGCGGACGGCTGCGCCGGTTCGGTGCGCGGTTGCGGCGGCGGTTCGGTCGCGGCGACGGAGTCGGCCGGCGGCGGCGTGACCAGCGGTTCAGCCGGCGGCGGGGTTACCAAGGGTTCCGACGCGGACGCGGACGGAGGCGGCGACGCGGGTTCGCGGTGACGGCGTTCGCTTGGCGGGCGTTCGTAGACTTCGGTGCGGCGGCTCGCCAGTTCTTGATCCATAGGCGGCGGCATCGGCGGCCGCGACGCGGCGGCGCCGAGATCGATGCCGGGCTGGGCGGACATGGCGACGTCGTCAATAAGGACGAAATTGGCGTCTATCGGGATATCGACAACCGGAGCAAAGGCGCCGGTGGCGTATTTTTTCGGCATCTGGGCCGTGGCCCGGGTCATGGAACGGGTGGTGGACGGCGGCCGATCCTCACCCGGCGTGGTGATGGTCACAGTGACACGGTGAATTTTATGGCAGGCCGGACAGGTGAATTTCATGTCGGTCCGGTCGCCCGGCAGTTCCAGGACAATGTCGGAATTGGGGCACTTGATGCGCATACCGGTGTTCCTCTTCCATATGGGGGAGAGTGGGAGAATGGGAAGCTGTTACATAACCGGCCTCGTCGCCGTATACTTCGTCAAATCCGGCTCTCGGCGTATTTTCCGCCCAACTACCAGGCGAAAAATAAGCCTGCCGCCGGCTTTTCCTCGTCTACGACTGACGATACCGGTTATGAAACAGCTTCGGCTAAACCGTTTATTCTATAAATCCCGATACCGCGATGCAATCGGCAAGGGAGAACAGCGGCTAATTTACAAAGTGTTCGGTGATGGCTGTTACGAAGAACTATCCGCCATTCTAGTGCACAGTCAATTTAGAAGATGTGGATTTCAATTTCCCTAGATTCGGTACAGTGAGAAAATTGACTGTGCAAAAAACCACGATCTCAATCTTGACTATGTACTATTTTGAACAGCCTCCACGGCGGATTAATCGTCCCGGCCGCCCTCCGCTTGGGAGGAGGGCCGGACGTTCGGGTGATGACGAGGCATTTCTGGAATAATGGCTGTTTTCGGCGTTGATCCGGGGGGATGACCCGGTTCAAACGTCGTTACGGCATGACCTGCAAGTCCCGGGGAACCCACTGAAGGGACGAACTCATCTGGCCGCCCTTGTAGACAATGGCGTTCCGGTACTTTTTCGACTGGGCGAGGACGGCGGTTTGGGCCACGAGGAAGGTGTACGGCTGGTCCTCGGCGATGACCTCGTGGAGGCGGTTGTAGATTTTATAACGGGTCGGTTTGTCCAGCGTCCGGCGGCCTTCCTCTATGAGGCGGTTCGCTTCGGGCGAATTGTAGCCGACGTGGTTGGAACTGCGGGGCCGGTTGACGCCGGAGCCGTGCCAGACCTGATACGGATCGCCTTCGACGCCGCCGGACCAGCCGAGGCAGCAGACGTCGTATTCGCGTTCCTCGAGAAGCTGGGTATAGACGGACCATTCGATCTGGCGGATGTCGACCTTGATTTTCGCCTTGATCATGTCCTGCTCGACAATGGCGGCGATGCGGCGGCTCAGGGTGGACGAGGACGGGATCATGAAGGTGAAGCGGAACGGCTTCCGCGTGCCGGAGTTGTCGTAATCCTTGTCCAGGATGCCGTCGCCGTCGGTGTCTTCCCAGCCGGCGGCGGCGAGGATTTCGTTGGCCCGGCCGATGTCGAACGGGAGCGGTTTGACATTGTGGTTATAGTACGGGCTTTGCGGGATGAACGGCCCGGAGATGATTTCGCCGAGGCCAAGGTAGACTTCGTCAAGGATGCGTTCCCGGTCCACCAGGTGGGTGAGGGCGACGCGGACATCCCGGTCGGCGAACAGGGGCTTGTTCATGTTGTAACCGATATAGGACCAGCTGGTCGACTTATACTGGTATTTCTCGAAGCGGTAGCCGTCCGGCACGTCTCCGGCCTTTTTCCGCCTGTCCCATTCGAGGGAATCGGCATTGGCCGTTTCGATGTTCGGCGTGACCAACTGGAAATCCGGCTCCGGTGTTTCGTTGTGCCACTGGGCCGGCTGGAGGCCGTAGAAATCGCGGGCGCCGTTCTTGACTTCGAGGAACGACGTCGAGTTGTCAGGAATGAGGCGGAGAATCCGGGTGGAAATGAACGGGCGCGGGCCGTAGTAGGCATCGTCCCGTTGGAGAACGACTTCGCTGTTCTTGTCCCACTTGGCCAGCTTGTACGGACCGGTGCCGACGATCCACTGGTTACGGGGAGATGAGACGAATTCGTCGGCGAAGCGGCTGTCGTCCCAATTCGGGTCGGGCCGGTAGTAGTGTTCGGGAAGCGGGGTAAGGCCGAGGGTGAACGCTTCCGACATGCTGTACGGCTGTTTCCAGACGACCTTGAAGGTGTAGTCGTCGACCACTTCGATATGGTCGAGATCGTGGTAATAGACGCGCATCGGTTCGCACGGCACTTCCTCGTTCTGGATTGTCTCCCAATAGAAAAGGAAATCCCGGGCCGTCACCGGCTTCGCCGCCACCGGCTGCTTGGTGACCGGATCGGTGTACGGCTGCCACATGACGTTTTTCCGCAGGTGAATCGTATAGACAAGCCCGTCCTCCGACACTTCCCAGCTCTCGGCCATGTCCGGCTCGTAGCGGGTGAGGTCGTCGAGGTTCCGTTCGGCCAGGCTGCCGACGAGGTAACTCTGGATGGAACTGGCGGCGGAATCGTTGTTGACGAGGGTGTTCAGGTTGCCGGGGAGGTTTTGCACCCGGCTGATGTGGCTGCCGCCTTCCTCGGCGTCGGGGTCGCGGAATTCGTCGTTGGCGAAGAGGACACGGCGAGATTCGGACGCGCTGGCCGGGGCGGCCACGGCGGAGGATGCATTCCCTAACGCTGCGGATGCGGCGGCGGCGGACGGTGTTCCGTAACCGGCCTGGGCCGGCGCGGCGGCCACGGGCATGGCCTGGAGGCGTTCACCGAGGCGGTCGAGGGATTCCGACAATTTATTCAGGGATGTTTCCGTGCGGGCGCTCTGGAGACGGGACTGGTCCAGGGTGTCTATGGTGAAGTACAGCGCGACGGCGACGATGGCGAGATTAAGGAGGCTAATAAAGACGGCGAAAGCGGACGTTTGGCGCATGCGGGATTTTCCTCTTTGTATGCGAGAGCGCTGTCAAATTTCTGGATGGCGCTTGATTTGCCGATAGGTAACCATATCATCATAGTGGTTAGTGGGATCAACTCAAGCCGAAAACTGCGGGGATTTTCCGGGACCACCGGCCGGAAGCGCCCCAATCGGAGACGAACACAATGGCAAATGCCTTACCTTTGGCCTTTTTCAGCATGCCGGGCGGGTACGAATGGATCATTATCGGCCTCATCGCCCTGCTGCTTTTCGGGAAACGCCTGCCCGGCGTGGCGAAATCGCTTGGCCAGGCCATGCACGATTTCAAGGCCGGACTGAACGGCACCATCGATGCGGACGAGGCAAAGGCGAAAAAGGACGCCGATACCGCCAGGAACACGGCGGAGACGGCATCGCCAAAAACACCCGATGATACGGAAAAACCGTCCTGAAACACAGCTCGCCGCAACCGATCAAGATCATACTGTCAGCCGGATGGACGGTTCCTGTCGGGAAGGAGTGGTGACTCTCGCATGATGGGACGGAAGCGGGACATCGCGGGAGTGGAGAGCGGCGCCTGCCAACGATCCGGAGAAACAAAAAAACGGCGGCTTTCGCCGCCATGGGTGATACGGACCGGATGACGAAAACCGGGACAAACCTGCCCCGGTCCGCGCCATCTATGGAATACACGCCGACATCCCGAACCATCCCCTACCGTTCTGCCACACCAGAAAAATACCGGTCCGGGATGTCAGCAAAAAAACAATAAGCCTTCGCACCAAGAAACAAGCGGCGTGATGCCGGGGCTGTCCGGAGAAGGAAGGCGGGGGCGGAACGGCGCTCGGGAGTGGCCGCGGTGTGGTTCTTGAACCACACGACGACCATTCAAGCCGGTCCACCCACTCCAAACCACAGAGTCGAAGCCGTGTAAAAAAGCTTCTCGCCTCGCGCTTATTTAAAACGGATCCCTCTCCTCCGCACCTCTGGTTCGATGCCACGCCCATAAAGAGACACAACCAGCGCCTCGGACATACCGGGAAGAAGTGGGGAGCTGGTTGGAGGCTCCCGCTCCCTGGGGGGGTGGGGCGCTCGTGCCGGGCCGCCCGCGCCCCCCCCCCCCCCGCCCCGCGCCGCCCCCCCCCCCCCCCCCCCCCGCTTCATGATGTTGTACACGTTTTGGCAATTTTACCAACAATAATTCCCCTCACCCTTGTACCACCGATAGCGGCCCGGCCCCTCGCTCCACATCCCGAACCGCTTGGGACAGAAGGATTTTTCCCTGCCCCGACCCGCTCGAACGGCTCCGCACCCGCACAGCGTATGGAAAGTCGGCGGAACTTTCCAAAAAAACCGGACCAGGGAAGGAAAAGCGGCACAGGGCAGGATATTTCAGTCCGACCTGTTACTCCTCCATCCAGCGCTACGGAACTGCGGGGCTCCCTCTGCACGCGAAAAGAACGACCCACCGCCCCCGTCTTACCGAACCAACCCCTCGCCTTCCTTGTAAAGAAACGAGCGGTCTCTGTTCCGCCTCCTTCACTGGTCCTGCCTGCGTGTACTACCATTCGTGAGGATATTGTGTTCACATTATCGATTTATCACGTATACTACCTGCTTCGTTGCCTCATTGTCCGGCGTCGTTCTCGGAGCCACCGACCGTCCGGACGGTTTCTAGTATTATATCCTATTCCGCATCAATTGCACCCTTTTTTTCGAATTTTCATCTCCTGACTGTGTAACATTTTATACGATTTATCAATAAAAACTACCGATCAATCGTTAGGTGTCTTCGTGTGTACCAGGCTGCGGTCAGCGAAAAATGCTTCACGTCCTTGTGCCACTTAGGACCGGTTCGCCCCGAAGAAGAAGTTTACGAAGCTGGTTGTTTTTCAACGAATATCGTTCATCACCGAACAAATTATCGGTGACAAAGTTAAAACATGGCTTGAAATTTCATGGGTTTTGCATACATTTGGCCATAAGTGAGAATGTTCAGGCATGGTTAGCTCGGGGAGGACTGCCGGCGAGACAGTGGATAAACGACGTAATTCTGTATAAGAATTCCAGTTGCCACACCGGGAAGCGGCGTAGGGTCGCCATCCGGCTCCCTGTCCCGACAACGTCCACCGCCCTGCGCCGATCAGCCGGTTCCTGGAAGTGAACCGCATGCGCACCCTCATCCGCCGTCTCGCCTTGTTGGTCCTCGCCGTCATTGCCGTCAATCCGCCCGTCCGCGCCGCCGAACTCCAATCCGGCGTCGACTACCCGGACCCCATCGTCGTCAGTGGCGGTGACAGCCTCACCACCAGCTACGGACCGAACGCTGCCCCGGCCATCGTCAGCGGGAGCATCAGCGGCGACGATGACGCCGTCCTCACCATCCAGAATAGTGGCGGCGGCGCCGTCAACCTCCGTGGCGACAACAGCGGTTTCCTCGGGAGCGTCGCCCTGACC
>JAJBTL010000208.1 GCA_020860865.1 Planctomycetota bacterium
GTTATATAACAGTGTTATATTTTGCCGGACCGTTGTCAAGGCGATTTTCTCGGATATTCCGTTATCAAAGAGCCGGCGGCATCAGCCGGGAAAAAAGCGCATGGCCGAAAGGCGCGTCATTGGTTATGATGCCGTTCGGCGGTCAGCGCCAAACGATTTTTTTTGGAAGGGAATGGTATGGACGGTATCGTCACTGAAATCCGCGACACCCTTGTCCGGGCCGGCAGTGCGGAGGTGCGGGCGCATTCGGATCATTTCTTCAAAAAGGACGAGGAAATAGATCCCTACGGCGTCAAAAACGCCGAGATAAAAGCCATCGCCAAAAGCGCGGCCATGCGCCTGGCGGATTCGCCCAAGGCCGACGTCCTCGCCATATGCGACGAACTGTGGCGCGGCAAATACGAAGAGATGGTTATCGCCTGCGAGTTGGCCTATTCCCGCCGGGACGAATTCGTCCAGGCCGACATGCGGCGCTTTGACCGCTGGCTCGACGACCACGTCCGGAACTGGGCCGTCTGCGACACCCTGTGCAATCACTGCGTCGGCGCCATTGTCGAGAAATATCCGAAATTACTGGCAACGCTCAGGAAGTGGACCCGGTCGCCACACCGGTGGAAAAAGCGCGGCGCCGCCGTCAGCCTTATCCTCCCGGCCCGGAAAGGCCTGTTCCTCGCCGACATTTTCCGTATCGCCGACGCCCTCCTCCCCGACCCGGACCACATGGTCCAGAAAGGCTACGGCTGGCTGCTGAAGGCGGCCAGCGAGGCGCACCAGGACGCTGTCTACGACTACGTCGTCTCCCACCGCCACGACATGCCCCGCACCGCCTACCGCTACGCCCTCGAGAAAATGCCCCGCGAGCGGCGGGCGGAAGCGATGAAAAAATAACCCGTTCAACCCGGGTGAACGAAAAATAGCGTCAACCGCCTTGCGACGCATTTTGGCAATAAAAGGTACGCAATAACGGAATTGCATAGCCGTTTTCCTGGGATATACTACCATAGTGTCGACCAACTCGTTCCACTGTTTTCACGACTCTTCCTTGTCGCGTAGCTGCCCAGGCAGCTTCTCTATACGGGCATAAAAGCGCCTGGTACGCCGACCGACCGCCACCGGCCGGTCGTCATGAAACCACGTCCAGGCGGAGAGGCCGGAGCCAGGAAAAAATTCACGCCACGGGAATCCGTTTTTTCCGCTGGCGAACGCCGTGGCGTATGGCGCCCGGCGGTCGGCAATTCCACTTTTCCGGAGGAGAACGTATGCGTATCCTGAACGCCCTGTTGTGCGCCGTCCTGGTGTGCGCCGTCGTCGGCACAGTCGACGCCGGGGAAAAGAAGTGGCGGGTCGGCTTCAGCCAGTGCAACCTCGGCGAACCGTGGCGCGCCAACATGTACGAAGAATTGATGCGCGAAGTGGCGAAATACCCGGACGATATCGAACTCATCCACAAGGACGCGCAAAACGACACCGCCCGGCAGCA
Organism: Planctomycetota bacterium; assembly: GCA_020860865.1. Classification (GTDB taxonomy): domain Bacteria; phylum Planctomycetota; class SZUA-567; order SZUA-567; family SZUA-567; genus JAJBSZ01. The sequence goes on from JAJBTL010000208.1 coordinate 1,481, forward strand.
GGCGCAACTGCGGGAATTCATCAACGATTACGAAGCCGGCAACCTGGACATCATCCTCGTCTCGCCGAAGGAGTCGGCGCCATTCACCCCCATCGTCTCCGAAGCCTACCGGGCCGGCTGCCCCATTTTCGTCATCGACCGGGAAATCCTGACAGACGACTACACCCTCTTTATCGGCGGCGACAACATCGTCATCGGCCGGGCGGCGGGCGAATGGCTCAAGAGCAAGTTCGACGGCAAGGGCGCCAAGGCGGTCGAACTGCGCGGCCTCTCCACCGTCAGCGGCGCCCAGGAGCGGAACGCCGGTTTCCGGGAAGGCATTAGAGGATCGGATATTGAAATCATCTTCGACGCCGACATGAAATGGCTCGAACCCGAAGCCCGGCGCGAAATGGAATCCGCCCTCACCCGTTTCGACAAAATCGACTTCGTCTACGCCCATAACGATCCGGGCGCCCACGGCGCCTACCTCGCCGCCAAGGCCGCCGGCCGGGACAAGGAAATGATGTTCGTCGGTGTCGACGGCCTGCCCCACGAAGGCGTCGCCTATGTGAAGCAGGGCGTCCTCGACGCCACCTTCCTCTACCCGAGCGGCATGGACATCGCCATCGAAAACGTCATGAAGCTGAAGCGCGGCGAAAAGGTGCCGAAGCGCATCATGCTCGCCACCAAGGTCTTCGACAAGGACAACCCGGACGGCAAGGACATCGGCGAGCCGGTCCTCAAGTGGTAGCGCCCACGTGATTCCTGTCCACCCACGCCGAGGTTGGTCCACAGTTCTATCTCGCCACGTTTACGCCGCTGCATCCGGGAGGCTGGTCGCCTGGCCTCCCGGACCGGCGCAGGGGACCGGGGATGTCTGACACACTGGTGAAAATGACCGGCGTCGGAAAATCGTTTTCCGGCGTCAGCGTGCTCCGGAATGTCAATTTCACCCTCCAGGCCGGCGAAGTCCACGTCCTGGCCGGGGAAAACGGCGCCGGGAAATCAACCCTCATTAAAATTCTCTCCGGCGTCCATAACGAGTTCACCGGCACCATGGAGGTGTTCGGAAAGGCGGTCCGTTTCGCCTCGCCCCTCGAAGCGAGCCGGACCGGCATCTCCGTCATCCACCAGGAAATGTCCCTGATTCCGCAGATGGACGTGGTGGACAATATCTTCCTCGGCCGCGAACTCCGGCACCGCCCCTGGCGCGTCGACCGCGCCGCCCAGGAACGGGAAACCCGCCGGCTCCTCGCCCGTCTCGGCCTCGACATCAATCTCCGAAAACCAGTCGAGGAATACCCGATGCCGGTGCGGCAACGTATCGAAATCGCCAAGGCCCTCGCCTTCGAGGCCCGGGTCTTCATCATGGACGAACCGACCTCCGCCATCCCCGAAGCAGATGTCGCCCGCCTCTTCGACATCATCCGCCAGCTCAGGCGGGAAGGATTCGGCATTGTCTACATCTCCCACAAAATGGAAGAAATCTACACCATCGCCGACCGCATCACCGTCCTCCGGAACGGCGAATGGGTCGGCACGGCGGCGGCGACCGACATGCCTGAACGGGATCTCGTCAAGCGCATGGTCGGCCGCGAACTGGACAGCCGCTTCCCGCCGCGCCTCGGGACGGTCGGGACGGAACCGCGCCTCGCCGTCCGGAATTTCTCGCTCCGGGACCCGGACAACGGCGACCGCCGCCTGGTCCGGGACGTGTCGTTCACTGTCAACCGTGGCGAAATCGTCGGCATATCCGGCCTCCAGGGTTCAGGGAACAGCGAACTCCTGAACGCCCTGTTCGGCTCCTACGGCTCCCTCGCCACCGGCACGGTGGAACTGGACGGGACGGTCATCTCGCCGCCGGCGCCCGGGAAGTCCATCGCCGCCGGCCTCGCCCTTCTTACGAACGACCGGAAGGCGTCCGGACTGGTGCCGGACGCCAGTATTGTCAACAATATCAGCTTGGCGTCGCTCCGGCGCATGTCGTCCCGGTCGTGGGTCAATGCGAAAAAGGAGATGGAAGCGGCCGAACGCCAGCGCCGGTCCCTCCGCATCAGGCTCCGGAGTCTTGGCCAGCCCATCGCCACCCTGTCCGGCGGCAATCAGCAGAAAACGCTTCTCGGCCGCTGGCTCGAGACCGGCCCCAAGGTGCTCCTCCTTGACGAACCGACGCGCGGCGTCGACGTCGGCGCCAAGTTCGAAATCTACGATCTCATGAACCAACTCACCGCCGCCGGCCTCGCCATTGTCCTCATTACGTCCGAACTTCCGGAACTGCTGGCAATGGCGGACCGGATTCTCGTCATGCACCGGGGCGGCATAACGGCCGAATTCTCGCGGGAAAACGCCACCCAGGAAAACATCGTCCACGCAGCAATGGGAGCCTGACCATGACCACCCCCGACTCCACTCCCGCCGAGGCGGCCGACGTTGGCGACGCGGCCGCCGTTCCGGCCGGCGACGGCGGCGGCGACGACGCGCCCCGTTCCCTTGTCCGAGACCTCCTCGGGAAGGCGTGGGTCCGGGCGTTCCTCGCCCTCGTCATCATCCTCGTCATCGGTTGCGTCTTTAATGCCGGCGGCACCTTTTTCCGCTGGTCGGCCCACCGGGACATGCTGCGGCAAAGTTCCGTCTACGGCATCCTCGCCTGCGGCATGACCATGGTCATCATCACCGGCGGCATCGATCTTGGCGTCGGCAGCGTCCTCGCCGCCGTCGGCGTGCCGTACTCGCTCCTCATGATGACCTACGGCGGGTCGGCCGTCTGGGTGGTGCCCCTCTGCCTCTGCATCGGCACGGTGTGCGGCGTGTGGAACGGCTTTCTCATCGGCCGCTTCCGCTTTCAGGCCTTTATCGCCACCCTGGCGATGATGACCTTCGCCCGGGGCTTTGCCAAATACATTTCGGGCGGCCGGAAAGTCATGAACGCCAGTTACAACCCGGACGGCACCTTCGTCTACAACACCACCTTCCCCGAATTCACCGAATGGCTCAATTCCCGCGTCCTCGGGAACAACCTCGCCGTCGTCACCATCATCATGCTCTCGTGCATGTTCGTGACCTACCTCGTTCTCGGTAAACTGACGTGGGGCCGGTACATTTATTCGGTCGGCGGCAACGAGGAGGCGGCGCGCCTGTCCGGCGTCCCGGTCCTGACGACGAAGATGCTCGCCTACGGCATGAGCGGCCTGTTCTGCGCCGTCGCCGGCATCTGCCAGGCGGCCCAGGAATACCAGGGCGATCCGGAGGCCGGAACCGGCTATGAACTCACCGCCATCGGCATGGTCGTCATCGGCGGCACCAGCCTGGCGGGCGGCCGCGGCGCCATCGGCCTGACCCTCATCGGCGTCCTGACAATGGGCTACCTCGAGAAAATCCTTTCCCTCAATGCGGTGCAGGAGTCGAGCCGCCTCATGCTCACCGCCGCCATCATCGTCATCGCCGTCCTCTTCCAGTCGTCCCGGCGAAAATAACCAGGACCGCGTACCGGACAATTTTTCCACCACGCCGGGCCGGTGACGCCCGGCGTGTTACTTATGGAACAGGTCCCGCCGCACTGTGGGCCGCTTAAAACAAGACCCCGGACCGCATCCGCATCATGTCCTGTAATGAAGTCGAAAATAGTGTTTCAGTCTGGAATATGTATAATGGGGTATAATCCTGAGTGAACGCCGTCCTTCCCCATGGGAGTTCGTCGCCGATGAACAGGAACAATCCCGACACCATCAGCCAGAAATACCGGAGCGAGGTCCAGACCTCCGGCTACAAGTTCGTCATTTCCTATGCGGAAAAGCTGGACGGCGACACTGTCGAAGTCCTCCACCAGCACATGGAATTCGAAATCTACTACGTCCTCGACAACCGCATCGTCAGCCGGGTGGAGGACGCCGAACTGACGCTGAACCGTGGCGAATTCCTCATCCTGGCGCCGGGCAGGAAGCACCACACCGTCTACGAACCGGGCGTGGACAAGACCTATTTCGTCCTCATATTCTCGGTCGAAGCCCAGCCCAACCTGAAATCGGCCCAGCCGGAATACCGCCTCCAGTTCGAAGAAATCCAGGACCGCCTCGACCGCGTCCGCGACCTCGGCCACCTGGTGGCGCCGGGCCATCCGGACATGGACCTCATCCTCGACCGCATCCGCCAGGAAATGATCGACCGCCGCACCGGCTGGAACAATCTGGTCAATTCCTACCTCCACCACTTCTTCATCCACGCCATGCGCGGCGTCGGGACGGACCGCTCCGCCGTCCCGGCGCCGTCGGAGCACCTCAACCTCGGCGTCGAGGCGACCAAGTTCATGCACAGTAATTACCACCGGGACATCGCCCTCGAGGACGCCGCCGAATACCTCCACATCAGCCCGCGCCACGTCAACCGGGCTTTCCGGCAGCTGTTCGGGTCGACGTTCCAAAAAACCCTCAGCCAGTTCCGCCTCAATTACGCCTAGAAATTCCTCCGCGCCCCCGACGAGCCGAGTGAGAAAATCGCCAAAATGGT
>JAJBTL010000345.1:0-3013 GCA_020860865.1 Planctomycetota bacterium
TGGTTTTCAGTATGTTCGCTTCCCACATTGAAAAGAGGGGAAACGGCGCGGATGCAGCCGCAGTCATTCCGGGTCTCAAGGGCGAACGAATTGTTAAAGGGGCTGCCATCTTTGGCGGCAATGCCAGCGGAAAGTCGAATCTAATCCAGGCGCTGGATGCATTACGAGATATGATAATAGGCGATGCTGAAAACGCCGCTGGACATCTTGAATATGCGTATGTGCCTTTTATGTTGGATTATTCTTCCCGGATGGCGCCAACGACGTTCGAACTAGATTTTATGATTAAAAACGTACGCTATAACTACCGGGTGTCCTATACCAAAACCAGGATCGAGTTTGAGGCACTAACGGCCTATCCTCGTTCCCGTCCGCAAAAGTGGTTTAAACGCGAATCGGTGGGCAAGGGGAAGAAGCAGAGGTATAAATGGGACTTCTCCGAACATTTCGATGCGTCTGACACCAAGCTGCAACGGAGAACCGAGGATGCGGCATTGTTTCTCTCCGTCGCCGGCCGGTGGAACCACCCTCAACTTAAGCCTGTTCGCGATTTTATTCAGAGAGACGTGGTGATATGCGCCGGCTTACAGCGTTTTTCAAGTGACTACACCATGAATGCCTTGGAAAATTCGGTTGAGAAAGATCGTCTCGTTCCGCTGTTGCGCATGGCGGACCCGGGTATTATGGATGTCGAGGCAAAGAGTGAAAAAGTTTCTTTGGAAGAGCTACGTAGAAAAAACCCTGACATGCCTGCGGAAATCATCGCGCTCTTGAATATGCAGAAGGATTCAGCCACACTTCGTTCTCTTTTTTATAAAATGATGGGAGAGGACGGCGGGCAATTTCCCGTGCCCAGGGAATACGCTTCCGCTGGTACAGAACGCTACCTTGCACTTATTGGCCCCATTACAGATATCCTTGCTAAGGGCAAAGTGTTAATTGTGGACGAACTGGAAGTCAGTTTGCACCCCATGCTGGTTTTCGAAATTGTCAAATGGTTCTTGTCCAAACAAAACAGTACAGACGCCCAACTTATATTTTCCACGCACCTGACTACTCTTTTGAATGCGGCGAGGAGTAATTCTGGTGACGAGCCTTTACTGCGCCGTGACCAGATCTGGTTTACCGACAAGTCGCGGGAGGGCATTTCAACGCTTACGCCCTTGACGGCATTCTCTCCTCGCAAGGATGAAGCCTTGGAGCGGGGTTATTTTGCGGGACGGTATGGTGGCATTCCCCTCTATACCGAGGGGAGGAATAATCATGACTAGGAAGTTGAAAAAGCATGAACGTCAAAGTCTTAAAAATCCGCGAAATCGCCCCGAATTGCGAAGAAGATGTGAACCCGGCGAGTGTAGCCGAACGCAGTTATCGGGAGGAAGGCTGCAGAAGGCTTCTGGACCGACGCGAAAGCCGGGGCGGTCCGTATTGGTGGTTACCGAGGGCGAAACGGAATGCAACTATTTCAACGCCTTCAAAATGGAATACCGGCTCCCCTCGCTGCATGTTGCCTGTCCTCCGTGTACCGATCCTGTAGGGTTGGTGCGGAGTGCCATCGCCGCACGGAATGGGCAAATACCATATGATAGTGTTTGGGTGGTATGCGACAGCGAGGAAGAACACAATCCGCGTCGAAAGCAATTAAATGTAGCCCGTGGTATTGCAGCAAGGCAAAACATCTCTTTTGCCGTTTCGACGCCATGTTTCGAGTATTTCTTCCTTTTGCATTTCACCTACACAACTCAGGCGTTCATCAGCCCGAGCGTTGTCGAAGAATGCCTCAGGGAAAAGTGGAAGGATTATGAAAAGAACTGCGATATTCCGCCTTGGATGTTTGAAAAGCTTCCCGCTGCGCTTCGACATGCCGCTAGATGTCGACGCGATAAAGCAATAATCGAGCCGGCAACGGATGTCGATTTGCTCATCCGGGACCTACTTAAAATGGTCCCTAAGAAATGATGGCTCTGTGTTCATGGCGGAATGAATCATCTTTTGAATAGCGGTCGGATAGTTCGTTGGTGTCGCGAAGTCATACTCGATCCATTTGGTTATGGCATGAGAATTTTCTATTTTTCCCATTCGCCAGCGCGTGAACGGCGCTATCCTCCGCGTCGTAACAAAGCTTTGGCCAAAAGCTGTGGCACGTGAGGTACCCCACACGGAAGACGTCTGGCCGGCGGTAGCGGTCGCGGAATCCGGATGGTAAGCGTCACCCAATGCAGTTGGCGCGGGTGTGCCATTTTACGGGTTACCCGCGCCGGGGCATCCTGACCAGATGTCCCACCATCACCCGCCATCCGGATTTCCGGGACCGGTTCCGCCGGGTCTTCCATTCCTTCGCCTGAAGGAATGGCGCCAGCCCGTTTCAAATGTAATCCCGGGTTGGAACAAGCCGGTCAAATCGAAAACGTCTCGTTCCGCCCCTGCATGTCCGCCAAAATCGCCTGGCCGTCAACCACGTAAAAAATGGCGATGGTGGCGCCTTTTCCCGGCCCGTAAATATCCTTCAGGCCCGGCATGGCCGCGAAGGCCTTCTCCACCAATTCCGGCCGCGAATCAAATACAGCCTTGCCGGCCAGCCGCAGCCATTCGCCATTGGCCGTCGACGCGCTCAGTTCAAATTTCGGATTGGCCTTGAGCTGGTTCCACACTTTCTTCCCTTCACCCGTGCAGAAATACAGCTTACCGTCCACCACCATGTGGAACCCGAACGGGCGGCACCGTGGTTGATCGCCTTCCACCGTCGCAAACTGGAATACCGGGTTCACTTTCAGGAAATCCAATACACGTTTCATGGCAATATCCTCCGGATAAAAGGGTTGTCCGCGCCACTAAATTGCGTCTAAACGCCGAATCTAGTGAATTCTGACTTGACTACGGGAAATGTTGGCTTAAACTTTCTTATGGTTCAAGCCGGAAAACACTTATACCCGATTCCCGTTTTTCTCGCCACTGGAAGTTTCGTCACGCGATTCGCCGTTATTTCCGCGTTTAGGAAATCGTTTTCTCTGGT
>JAJBTL010000345.1:3047-5959 GCA_020860865.1 Planctomycetota bacterium
CGTGCATTCACAAGGAGATTTACCATGCGAAAAACCAGTATTGGCAAGGCCCGGCTGTTCCTCGCCGCTCTCGCCGTCCTCCTGGCACTTCCCGTCGCCATGGCCGCCGACAGCGTCAAGCCGCCCAAGTACGTTTTCCTCTTTATCGGTGACGGCACCTCGTTCCCGCAACGGAACGCCGCCGAATTCTTCCTCGCCAACCAGATGGCGGAAAAGAACCCGGCCGACCAGGTCGCCCGCCACCAGAAACAGATTAGTAAGGACACTGGCATCGCCGACTTCAAGCCGAACACCCAGCGCCTGACCATGAACACCTTCCCGGCCCAGGGCATCTCCACCACCTACTCCGCGAACAGCCTTATCCCCGATTCCTCGTCCTCCGGCACCGCCATCGCCACGGGGAACAAGACCCGGGACGGCGTCGTCTCCATGGACCCGGAAGGCCGCGTCAATTACACCTCCATCGCCAAAATCGCCAAGGCGAAAGGGAAAAAGGTCGGCGTCCTCACCTCCGTCTCCCTCGACCACGCCACCCCCGCCGTCTTCTACGCCAACCAGCCCAACCGGAACGATTATTATGAAATCGCCCTCCAGGCCCCGGCCAGCGGTTTCGACTATTTCGCCGGCGGCGCCTTCAAGCAGCCGGAAGGCAAAAAAGGCGACCAGAAGAGCGTTTTCGACGTCTTCCAGGAATCCGGTTACACAATTACAAAAGACCGCGACGGCTTCCAAAAGCTCTCCGCCAAGGACGGCAAGATCCTCGCCGTCAACCATGTCCTCGACCCGGACATGGCGCTTCCCTACACCCTTGACCGCCAGGACGGCGAAATCACCCTCGCCGACTTCGTGAAGAAGGGCATCGAAGTCCTCGACAACGAAGACGGCTTCTTCATGATGACCGAAGGCGGCAAGGTCGACTGGGCCTGCCACGCCAATGACGCCCTCACCGCCATCCTCGACGTCATCGCCTTCGACGAAGCGGTCCAGGTCGCCTACGACTTCTACAAACGCCACCCCGATGAAACCCTCATCGTCGTGACGGGCGACCACGAAACCGGCGGAATGACCGTCGGCTTCGCCGGCACCCGCTACGACACCTTCCTGAACCGTATCAGCAAGCAAAAAGGCAGTTACATCACCTTCAACAACGTCATCGACCAAATGAAAAAAGACAATACGAACCTCACTTTCGAAAGCATCATGCCCACCGTCACCGAGTTCTTCGGCCTGACCTATTACCCGGACAGCGAACGCGCCGTCCTTGAACAGGCCGCCTCGAACGGCGACATCGCCGCCATTGAAAAACTGGCCCACGCGCTCCAGCCCTTCGAAGTCGACACCATCAAGAAAGGCCTCGCCACCACTCTCATTCCGGCCAAGGACCGCCCGCGCCAGGACGACGCCTACTACAAGGACTACGGTTCCTACGAACCCCTCACCGTCGCCTTGACCCACGTGCTCAACAACAAGGCCGGCATTGCCTGGACAACGTTCTCCCACTCCGGCCTTCCGACCCCGGTGTCCGCCATAGGCGTCGGCGCCGAGAACTTCATGGGCCACTACGACAACACCGACATCTTCAAGAAGATGGTCGCCATTGCCTATTAAGAAGTACGACGTAATCAATAACTATGGCGCGTGAACAGGCCTACAATCCGAGTTGGTTACCTGGACTCGCGCACGTACGATGAAAATCAAAACGAAACGGGTCGGGGCAGTCCCCGGCCCGTTTTTTAGACCCTGATCGGTCGCCGCCGATCAGACGGAGCATCCTGAATGAAAACCTGGCTCGCCTTCAAGAACTATTTCGCCAACGACGCCACCCGCCGCGACGTTATTTTCTCCCTTGTCGTCATCGTCCTCTGCGTCGTCCTCTATTTCCTCCCCACCGGTTTCGAGGACCGCCTTCCCCGGAACAACCTCAAAATGGAAGGCCGCATCGTCTCCGTCGACAATTCCCAAACCACCCACCACGGCATCATCCGCGTCGGCGGACAGTTCCTCGAGGGCGAACTCCTCGAAGAACCGTTTGTCGGCAAGGTCGTCTCCGCCCACAACAATTTCCTCAGTAAACTCGAACTCGACAAGGTCTTCGAACCGGGCGACCACGCCCTCATGAACATCGCTGTCCAGAGCGGCGAAATCACCTGGGCAAACGCCGCCGACCACTACCGCCTCCGGGCCGAATGGGTCCTCCTTGGCCTCTTCGTCCTTTTCCTCATTATCTACGGCGGCTTCACCGGCTGTCAGGCCGTCCTCAGCTTCATCTTCACCGGCCTCTGCATGTGGAAGCTCCTTATCCCGCTCCTTCTCCGGGGCTACGAGCCGCTGGCCGTCACCTTCGGTATAACCGTCGTCCTCACGTCGGCCATCATCTTCCTCGTCGCCGGCGTCAACCGGAAAGGGCTGGTGGCGTTCCTCGGCGCCGTCATCGGCCTCGGCCTGACCTGCGGCCTCGCCCTTGTCTTCGCCGGACCTCTGAAGGTCAACGGCGCAGTCCGCCCGTTCTCGGAAACGCTCCTCTTTTCCGGCTTCGACTACCTGAACCTGACAAGAATTTTCCTCGCCGGCATCTTCCTCGCCTCGTCCGGGGCGGTAATGGATCTGGCCATTGACATCTCCTCGGCCATGCGCGAGGTGGTTGTCCATAACCCGTTCGTCAGCCGCCGCGCCCTCCTGACGTCCGGCTTTAAGGTCGGCCGCGCCGTCATCGGCTCGATGACGACCACCCTCGTCCTCGCCTATTCCGGCGGCTACCTGACCATGCTCATGCTGTTCATGGGGCAGGGCGTGCCGAACCCGAACATCCTGCACCTGTCGTATGTCTCGGCTTAAATTCTTCGCACCCTGGCCGGTTAGTTCGGCCTCGTCCTCGTCGCCCCGATCACGGCGGTGATCGGCAGTCTCCTGTA
>JAJBTL010000394.1 GCA_020860865.1 Planctomycetota bacterium
AAAAAATCTGGGGCGAATACGTCGCCGTCACCAACCAGATTGCCTCCTTCTCCCTGCAGAACTCCAACCAGCGGGCCTCGGTCCTTTTCGCGAGCAGTTCGCCGTTCTGGGATCAAACCGACACCGACCTTCGCGACCTGGCCAATTTTATCAATGCCAACAACGGGGAAACCATCTCCGAAACGTACTCGACCATGGTTCAGGAAATCCGGGTCAAACTCATGCGCTTTCGCGGCATGATGCTCCAGTATATTCCGGAAACGGATGTCGCCCGCATCGAGCGGCTCGAAGCGACAATTCTCGACCTGATGAAGGATGTGGACGCGGGCATGGCATCCCTGGTATCGGGTTTGGCACCGGAACTGGGCGGCAGCATGGCGAAGGGGATAGCCGACAGACTCGTCGCGACCGGTGTGGCAACGTTCCAGCAGACCCTGGAACTGGTCAGGCAAAACTCGAACCGTCATGCCAATGAACTCCTGAACACCACCGGCCTTGAGGTCCGGCTTCGCCTGGTCGACTTCATCGCCGGCGCCATCCGCGATTCCAACACCATCACCACCAACGCCATTGTCGAGGCCGGCGCCCTGGCGCGAACCATGACCACGCTCATGATCGGCATCGGCGGCATCGGCATCCTCATCGCCCTCATTCTTGCCTACACCACCGTCTCCCGGATAATCCGGTCCCTGCGCGGCGTCATCGCCGCCCTGGACGGCAGTTCCCAGCAGGTCAGCCAGGCCGCCTCGCACATATCGTCCTCCTCGCAGCAACTGGCGGAAGGGTCGACGGAACAGGCGGCGAGCCTCGAGGAGACGTCCTCCGCCCTTGAGCAGATGGCGTCCATGACGCGGCAGAACGCCGACAACGCGGTCAAGACAAACGAAACGACCGCGAACAACGGGAAGCTTATCGAATCCGGTTCGGAGGCGGTCGGCAACATGGCCCAGGCCATGGGTGAAATCAGCGATTCGGCCGAACAGATCAACCGCATCATAAAGACTATCGAGGACATCGCCTTCCAGACCAATCTCCTCGCCCTGAACGCGGCGGTGGAGGCGGCCCGCGCCGGCGAGGCCGGGAAGGGCTTCGCGGTTGTCGCCGACGAAGTGCGAAACCTGGCCGGCCGGTCGGCCCAGGCGGCCCGGGACACGACGCAACTCATTGAAACGACGATTACCCGCGTCAAGCACGGGTCGGAGATTGCCGAGGATCTTATCAGTTCGTTCAAGGATATCGAGGAGGGATCGAACACGGTGGCGCGGCTGATTTCCGAAATCGCCGCCGCGACCAACGAACAGGCGCAGGGCGTCGACCAGGTCAATACCGCCGTCGCCCAGATGGACAAGGTGACGCAGAGTAACGCCGCCACGGCGGAAGAATCGGCGTCGGCGTCGGAAGAATTGTCCGGGCAGGCCCAGTCCCTGAGTGGCATGGTGGAACAGTTGGTCGGCATGGTCGACGGGGCGGCGGGCGGCCGGCGTTCCCGCGGCGGCGCCGCGGCGCCACGGCCGGCGCGCGGCGGAACAAAGCCGAAAATGCTCGGGTCGTCCCGCCCGCGCGGCGGCGCGGCCAGTCTTCCGCAGCCGTCCGCGACGGTGAGGACGGTGCGGGCCGACGACATCATCCCGCTTGGTGACGACGACTTCTAAAGAAGCGGAGCCGAACTGCAACATCGTGGAATAAATAACGGCGGAGAGGAATGCCTTCCTCTCCGCCGCCTTGTTGCCTGACGAGCGTTTACGCCATCACATCGATTTTTCCCGAATTGACGACGACCCCCGCTGACGCCGCCCCGGCCGACGGTTGTTGCGGCGGCGGAGCGGTCCGGGCGGCAATCTCCCGGGGAGACGGGACAACCATCTCGTAAGGCACCATGGTACCAGCGGCTGTTGAGATATTCACCTTCTCACCTCCCTTCCATAGGATCAGCCATAACGTATAAGCGGTCACCGGCGGAAAAAGTTTACATCTGTTTTCAAAAAAAAAACGACCGGAGCTCTTCATCGGCGATCACCGCATACGATACGAAAATCGGCGAACCGGTCCCCACCTCTCAGTCGTCACACCTGACAGCGCGGGCGGCGAAGACCGAGTCCTCGCCGCCCGCATTTCATCTTTTAGCCATGGGAATGGGATCGTGTCGCGTGCCGGGCCTATTCGTACAGGCAGGCGGCGATGTCCGGTTCATCCATGTTGTCGGCGGTGTAGAAGTAGAACGGCACCGCGATGTCCTTGACGCTCTTTCCCTGGATGGCGTCGACGGCGGTCTTCACGGACAGGTAGCCAATCATGTACGGGTTCTGGGTGATGGCGCCGTAGAGGACGCGGTCGCGGACGGCGCGGACCTGGATAATCCCGGAGTCGAAGCCGATGCCGACAGCCTTGTCCGGGCCGAGACGGTTCAGCGTTTCGTTGACGTTGATCATGCCCTTGGCGGCGAATTCGTTCGACGCATAGGCGCCGACCATGTCCTGCTTGTTGAAGATTGTCGAGACGACGGTGTTCATCGCCGCGTCGATTGTCTCGGCCGGAATGCCGACGTCGAGGATGACCTTCGGATTGGCGACGCGCTTTTCGTACTTGACGTGGCCTTCCACCGAGGTGGTGGCGGGGCCGCACAGTTCGACCATCTTTTCAATAAAGCCGATGGTCCGGTCGCCGACGGACTGGGACGTCGTGTCCTGGGACAGGACGGCGATGCGGACGGTGGCCGGGGAATTCGTCAGGGTGTCTTTCAGTTTGTCATACATAGCCTGGGCGGCGCCGGCGCCGGCGTCCCGGTTATCGGTGGCGACGAAGGCCTTCACCGCGCCGCCGGTGTCCATCGGCACGTTGGAGTCAAAGGTAATGCCCGGAATCTTCGCGTCGCCGGCCTGGTTGAGGAGGTCGATTGACGACTCCGGGGACAGGGCGGCGAAGCAGATGGCGTCCGGGCCCTTGTTGACGGCGTTACTTAGTTGGTCGATCTGCTCCGCGATGTTCGATTCCGAGGCCGGGCCGACAAAGTTCACCAACGCTCCGAGTTCCTTCCCCGCCTCCGTGCAGCCACGATTAACCTGTTTCCAGAAATCGTGCTGGAACCCTTTCGACACCACTTCAATGCTGTACTGCCCGGCAAAAACCGGGGCCGCCGCACACAGTACCGCCGCCGCGAGTACGAACAGTTTGCTCCGGATCTTCATAGCGTTCTCCTGGACAAATGGTTGTCGTTCCGCCCGGACGACACCGTCCTGGGCGCGGTAATTTTCAAAATCCCCTCGCGTTCACGTTTTCTGCCGCGACCGGTTCATCACGTCCACGAACACGGCGATGACGAGGACGATGCCGGTAAACAAGAGCTGGTAGTGCGGCTGGAGCCCGACAAACGGCAGGCCGGTCTTCAGGACGCTCATGATGAAGACGCCGATAAGCGTGCCGGAAATGGACCCGAGCCCGCCGGACAGGGACGTCCCGCCGATGACGGTGCCGGCGATGGCGTCGAGTTCGAACCCGTTGCCGGTGCCCGGGAGAACGGTCGAATAGGTGGCGGCGTAGGATATCGCCGCCAGCCCGGCAAAGAGGCCGCTGATGACATAGGCGAGCATTTCCCACTTCACCGTGTCGATGCCGGACAGCCTCGTCGCTTCCTTGTTGCTGCCGAGGGCGGTGATGTACCGGCCCGGCCGGGTCTTCGCCAGGAACAGGCCCATGACAACCGCCAGGGTGACGAAGATAATCAGCCCGGTCGGCAAGCCGCCGGTCGGATTGTCTGGCCCCATGACCTTGAAGATGCCCCGGAAGCTTCCCTCCGGCGAGCGTCGGGCCGGGAAGGTGACGCTGGCCGTCGCCGTGACGATGGAGCCGAGGCCGCGGGTAATCATCATCGTTCCGAGGGTGGCGATAAACGCCGGCAGGCCCATAATCGCTACCATGAACCCGTTCAGGAGGCCGAACAGGCCGCCAATAAGTATGCAGATGACGAGGCAGGGATAGACCGGCCAACCGTTCTTGATAAGGGTGCCGGAGATGAGGGCGCAGCAGACCATCACCGTGCCGCAGGACAGATCGATGCCGCCCGTTATGATGACGAACGTCACACCCATGGCGAGAAAGCCGATGTAGTAGGACGAATCGAGAATGCTCATGATGGTGGTGTAGCGGGCGAAGTTGTTCCCGGTGGCGCAGAAAAACAGGAACAGGACGATAAGGGCGATAAAGGCGACGGTCCGCTGGTTGGCGAGGATGCGCTTGAGCCGTCCCGGCGATGCCGGCCTGATGGTGGGGTTCGTGTCCATATGGTCCTTTCTCACAGGGTCGCGGGGAAGGGGAGCAGAACGCCGAGTGGCGACCGGTCCTTACGTACTTATCATGCCGTCGCGCCGTGCATCGTGCGTTCGGGCGGGCTCCCGGACAATTCCGTTGCGGTCTTCCGGAATCGTTATTCCCGGAGCGTCGCCGCGTGCATGATGTCTTCCTGGTTCGCCGTTTCTATGGGGAATTCGGCGGTTTTCCGCCCTTCGCACATGACCAACACCCGGTCGCTCATCCGGAGGATTTCCGGAAGTTCGGACGAAATCATGATGATGGACTTCCCGTCGTTCACCAACTGTTTCATCAGTTCGTAAATTTCCGCCTTGGCGCCGACGTCGATGCCGCGCGTCGGTTCGTCGAAGACGACTATCTGGCAGTTTTTCGCCAGCCACTTGGCGATGACGATTTTCTGCTGATTGCCGCCGGACAATTTCCGCACCTGCTGCCGTTCGGACGGCGTCTTGATGCGGAGCCGGTCGATGTAGGTGCGGACCGTTTCCCGCTCCTTCCGATTGTCGATGAACATGCCGGTGACGTAATCCTGGAGGGTGGCGATGGTGGTGTTCTCGGTAACGTCCATCTCGACCATGACGCCGTAGCGTTTCCGGTCTTCAGAGAGGTAACAGAGGCCGGCCGCCACCGCGTCCTTCGGGCTTCGGATATCCACCTTGACGCCATTGATGTAGATGTCGCCGGCGGTGCGTTTGTCCGCCCCGAAGATGGCCCTGACCATCTCTGTCCGTCCGGCGCCCATGAGGCCGGAGACGCCGAGGATTTCCCCCTGGTGAAGTTCAAAGGACACGTCCTTCACCATCCGCCCGGCCTTCAGGCCGTCGACCTTGAGGACGACCGGCGCGCCCGGCGGCATGGTGCTGTGGGTCTTCGGCGTTTCGAACACCACCCGGCCGACCATCATCTTGATGATGTCGTCCTTGGAACTGTCCGCCGTCACCAGGGTGCCGACGTATTCGCCGTCCCGCATGACGGTGACCCGGTCGGTGACGCGGCTGATTTCGTCCATCCGGTGCGAAATGTAAATAATGCCGATGCCTTTCTCCCTGAGATCCCGGATGATGCGGAACAGTTCGCCGACCTCGGATTCGGTGAGGGCGGCGGTCGGTTCGTCAAAGACGATAATCCGGGCGTCGGTGGATATGGCCTTGGCGATTTCGCACATCTGCTGGCGGCCGACGGTAAGGTTCCCCATCGTGTCCGCCGGGTTGATGTCGATTTTCAGCATGTCGAAGAGGGCGGCCGCGTCGGCAATCATCTGCTTGTCGTCGATGATTTTGCCGCGCATCTTTTCCCTGCCGATGAAGATATTCTGGGCCACGGTGAGGTGCGGCATCATGTTCAGTTCCTGGTGAACAATGACGATGCCGGCCTCCTGCGCCTCGCGGGGATTGGTGAAGACAACCGGTTTTCCTGAAACAATGACCTCACCGGAATCCCGGGTATAGATGCCTGTAAGGATTTTCATGAGGGTGGACTTGCCGGCGCCGTTCTCCCCCATAAGGGCGTGGACTTCGCCGGGATACAATTCGAACCGGGCGTCCACGAGGGCGGGAACGCCGGCAAAGGCCTTGTTGATGCCCTGCATGACGAGAATGGGTTCTGGCATACAATGCTCCCAGGGAAAAGCAGCGGGATCTCGAATTG
>JAJBTL010000417.1:0-897 GCA_020860865.1 Planctomycetota bacterium
CGGAGTCGATTACTTCTTCCTCACGCGGGACGAGTTCCAGCGGATGATCGACGACGGCGAACTCCTCGAATATACCGAATTCAACGGCAACTTCTACGGCGTGCCCCGCCATTCCCTCGAACGGGAGTTGGCGAAGGGCGGAGTCATCCTCCTTGTTATCGAGGTGGACGGCGCCGAATCGGTCAAGTTCTTCTTCCCGAACGCCATCTTTATCTTCATCATCCCGCCGACGCCGAAGGAACTCCGGCGCCGCCTGGAAAGCCGCGGCACGGAAAGCCAGAAAGACATCGAGAAACGCCTCGCCATCGCCCGGCGGGAGATGGAACGTATCGGCGAATACGACTACCTCATCATCAACGACGACATCGAAACGGCCACCCAGGATCTGGCGGCGGTTATCCGGGCGGTGGACAGAACCCTCATCCTCGGGGACGAGATGGAAAATTGGGATCTCGGGCTGTTCGCCAACTGGAACACCCGGCAAATTCTCTGATCCGGTTCACACAGGCGAAACTTCAGCAAAATCGCGACTTTTTTCACGCTCCGCCATCTGATTTTCCTTGCCTTGGTGGGAAAACCCGGCCATAATAACGGACTGGCAAACGGCGCCGCAACTTGAGCCGGCATTGCTGTTTGCGTGTGATTTCAACTCAGACCGTAGAAATTGGGCCCAATACGCCATGTATGACCAAATCGTGCGTCTAGGAAAATATGTCTCCGACGGCTTCCGGGGCGTCGGGGAGATTGCCATTCTCCTCTGGCAATGCATCGCATGGCTGGCCCGTGGCATCCCGTACAAGCGGGAAACGATTCAGCAGTTCTATTTCATCGGCGTTCAGAGTATACCCGTTATTCTTTTTTTTTTTTATGTTACGGGGTCCTTCGTGTTCTACACGT
>JAJBTL010000417.1:907-5934 GCA_020860865.1 Planctomycetota bacterium
CCCAGGTCTGGCAGCTTGGCCCGGTGCTGGTCGGCCGCATGCTGGCCGGCCGCGGCGGCTGTTCCATCACGGCGGAAATCGGCACGATGAACGTCACCGAACAGGTCGACGCCCTCGACACCATGGGAACCGACCCGGTCCGCTACCTCGTCCTTCCCCGCGTCCTGGCCAGCTTTTTCATGACGCCGGTCCTTACCGTCTTCGCCATGCTCATAGGCATTATCGCCGGGTTGTTCATGACCGTGTTCATCCTCGGGGCCGAATGGCATTTTCAGTGGGCGCAGATTGAAGACTGGATGGTGCCGTACGACTATGTCCAGGGCTTGTCGAAAGGGCTGGTGTTTGGCGTCACCATCTCCCTCATCTGTTGCCGGAACGGCCTCAAAACCACCGGCGGCGCCGAGGGCGTCGGCAAAGCCACGACGGCGGCCAACGTCTCGTCCTGCATCGCCATCCTTATCCTGAACCTGGTGATGTCGATATTACTGTTTTATTTCGAACCGGTGTGGGACACGGTGGCCTATGCCGTGGATACGGCGTGGCTGGCGGTGGTCGGTTCGGTGCGGTCGCTGTTCGGCTCCGGCGCCATGTAGGTCCTGATGCGGCACTGCGACGATGATATTCCGGAGAGGGACACTTCCGGTCGGGTTATATACCATGCGAGGAGAACGCCGATGTCGGCGGATGATCTGGAAACATTAGGAAAGGGAGACAATCCTCCGGACGAATCGGGTCTGGACGAGGCCCTGGCCGAAGGACCGATCCGGGACGAGGACGTCGTTATCCGGCTTGACAACGTCTGTAAAGGCTTCGGGTCCGGCGCGAAACGGATCGAACCGGTGAACGGCGTCACCCTCCTGGTCGAGCGCGGCAAGACGCTGGTCATTATCGGGCCGTCCGGCACCGGGAAAAGTGTCACCCTCCGGCTTATGCTTGGACTTCTCGAACCGGATTCCGGCGAGGTGTCCGTCTTCGGAAAACAATTGAGCGCTCTCAGTAACATTGAACTTGGCGATCTCCGGAAGCGGATGGCCATGCTCTTTCAGGGCGGCGCCCTTTTCGACAGTATGACTGTCGGCGAAAACGTCGCTTTTCCGATGCGGGCCGCCGGCGAGAAGGACGAGGATAAAATCCAGTCCATCGTGGCGGAACGGCTGCGACAGGTCGGCCTCCCTGACACCCAGGACAAGATGCCGTCCGAACTGTCCGGCGGTATGAAAAAACGCGCCGCCCTGGCCCGGTCCATCGCCACGCGGCCGGAAGTGATTCTTTACGACGAACCGACGACCGGCCTCGACCCGATTATGTCCGACGCCATCGCCGATCTGATTAACGACACGCACGACAGCCTCAAGGACACCAACGTCACGTCCATCGTCGTCACCCACGACATGCATGTGGCGACGAAGGTCGGCGACCGCATCGTCATGCTCTACGGCGGACGGGTGGTTGGCGACGGACCGCCGGAACTGTATCGCCGGCTCGGGAAGGAAGAGCTTCCCCGGGACGCGTCGGAGATGGACAGGATGATTCGCCAGTTCGTGCGGGGCGAGGCCGACGGGCCTATCCAGACCGTTGCGTAGCAGTAACGATTATGTAAAACGGACTCACGTTCATTTGACTTTGGAGAAACAATGGCGGGCAGAAAATCAACCGCGACCATGGAACTGGCGATCGGTGCCACCATCATCGCCGGCATCATCATCCTTATCGTCATGCTCATGGCCTGGGGCAATTCGAGTTCGCTCCTTGGCAGTCACTACCGGGTGGTGGTGAACATGACGAACGTCGGCGGCCTGAAGGAGGGAGCGCCGGTGAAAATGGGCGGCTTCCAGATCGGCCGCGTCGCCTCCATCCAGATTCGCCAAGGCGGCACCGACATGGAAATCGTCCTCGACATCGACGAAAACCGCCTGCTGCCCCGTAACTCCACCGCCAAGGTCTCCACCGCCGGCCTGGTCGGCGACGCCTTTATGGAAATCATTCCGGGAAAGTCGGCGGATATGATTAAACGCTCCCCGACCGTCGCCGATGCGGAGAGGCTGGAGAGTTCGCCGCTCCCGGATCTGTCGGAACTGTTCACCAAGGTCAATGACTTTGGCGAACAACTGACCATCCTCACAACCAACCTGAACGATATCGTCGGCGACGCCCAGTTCCGCCAGGCCCTCAAGTCCATGGCGGTCAATATCGACGCCATGTCCTACCAGGCCAACCTCATCCTTCAGCGCGGCCAGGGCGTTATCGACAATATCGAGGTCGCCTCCACAAACATCGCCAATCTCTCCGACGCCCTCAAGGACAGCGTGGAGAAGGTCACCCTGGAAATCGAAGGCATCGCCGCCGACGCCCGGGAAGGCATCGGCGAAGTCCGCACCGTCATCCAGGGCGCCCAGGGCGTGATGACCACGGTTTCGGAAGCGGTCGAGAAGGCGTCCCGCACCGTGGACAACATCGACGGCGGCGTCACCGACGTCCGGACCGCCATCGCCACGACGGTCGGCGACCCGACCTTCGCGAGCGATCTCCGCGCCAGTATCGGCAATATAAACAGCGTCACCGCGCTGCTCGCCGAACGGCGGGTCGCAACGGAAAAACTCATCGACAACCTGTCCATCCTCTCGGACGACCTCCGGTCCATCGCCGTGAGCGTCAAAGGGATAACCGCCGGCATCGACCCGACAACCATCCCGACGACGTTGACCAGCCTCAACACCGCCATCCTCTCCATGACCGAGGTGGTGGAGCAGATTAAAAAGGAACCGGTGCTGGCGCTGTCGGTCAACAAGGCGGCGGATCGCATCGTCAAGATGAAGTTCGACGAAATGAGCAAGCTCCCGCAGTACCGGAGTTCGGACGCCGTCCTGGACGAAATCAACCGCTTGGTCAGGGAGTCGATGGAACGCGGCTACCTGAACGACCCGAACTTCGAGCACCAGACCCGGTCCTATGTTATCGAAGATCGGCGGCCGTACATTATCGAGCGCTGAGGCTGCGGCCAGGCCGAATTGGTTTACCGTGTCCCGCCCTGCAGATGGGCGGGACACTTGTCTTTTACATTTTTTTGAACTTTGTACCAAGCCTCCAGGAGCGTGCCGCATCGGGACGGTTTGCGTGGTTCGGCACTGGTTTACTGGAAGTATGTTCGTGAAAGGATCAAGCCATGTCGGTCGGAATGATTGCCGACGTCCTCGCCATCGTCATTGGCGGATTTCTCGGCTCCACAGGCGGCAAGCTGCTGCCGGAACGGTTCAGGGACGCGCTCCCACCCACGTTTGCCATCGCCACCTTTGCCATGGCCATACTCAGTATTATCAAGATGGCCAACCTGCCGGCGGTGGTCCTGTCCCTCATTCTCGGCGTGCTTATCGGCACCGCCTGCCACCTGGAAAAACTGCTCCGCCACGCCGGCGAATGGACCGCCGCTTTCATGATGGGTAAAACGCGCGGCAGCCATACGGCCCAAACCAGCCAGTCCGCCCGCGTCTCCCAGGCCATCCGCCCCGATCCGACCACCCGGGCGCGGAACCTGGAATTCTTCGCCATCGCCGTCATCCTGTTCTGCACCGGCCCGACCGGCATTTACGGCGCCATGCGGGCGACGGTGACCGGCGACAACACCCTCCTGTTTTCGAAAACCGTCCTCGACATCTTCACCGCCTTTGTCTTCGCCGCCAACGCCGGCATCATCATCGCCCTCCTGGCGGTGCCGATGTTCCTTGTTTACCTGTTCCTTACCCTGTTTTCCGGCAGCATCGCGCCGCTATTGACACCGGAAATGGTGGCCGACTTTTCCGGATGCGGCGGCCTCCTCATCCTCGCCACCGGCTTCCGCATGGCTGAAATCAAAATGTTCCGTGTCACCGACATGCTTCCGGCCCTTGTGTTGGTCATGCCGATATCGTATCTGTGGAACCAATTGGCGGTCGGATAGTCGGCGTTCACATTTCAGTGTATGTAACAGCACTGTCCCACCCGATATGGGCGGGACAGCTGTTTAAGAGTGTGTTGATAAATTGTGTATCGTCGTGCCAGGCGAGGAAAAAGAGCCGGCAGGCTTGTTTTGACCGGCGGTGAGGGTTAAAAAAACATGCTGAGAGCCGATTTTGACGAAGTATGGCGCGGCGAGACGCATTTTATTACATGCTCTAAAAGCCTATTTACGGTCACAGCGTCAGTTCCGGGTAAACAGGGAATCGGTGATAAAGGTGGCGGCGCCGATTATACCGTCAAGGTCGTTCAGGGTCGTGCACTCGACGCGAGTCTGGTCGTCGACGCCGGGAAGCCCGGACTCGGCGAGTCTGGTCCGGAGACGATTCAGGAAGGGGTCGCCAAGGCGAGCGTAGTCCCCGTAGAGGACGATGGTGCCGGGATCGCAGACCAGGATAATACTCCCGAAGGCGGAAGCGATATCGGCGGCCAGACCGTCCAGGAGACGGGTGGCAGTTTCATCCCCTTCGGCGGCGGCGGACGTTATGGCGGAAAGGCTCGGAGCGTTCCCGTTTGAAAAAAGCCGGGACTCGGGATGCGTCGCCCGCAGGGCCTCGGCCTTGGCCAGGACGGCGCCCGGCGACGCCACGGCGGCGAGGCACGCCTGTTTGTCGCGGGACGTCACATGTGGGATATCGACGATTTTCAGGTGTCCCAGTTCGCCGGCGAGGCCGTTACGGCCCCGGTACACCTGACCCGCCACCACGAGGCCGCCGGCGATGTGGTCGCCGGAATTGCCGAAGAGGAAGAACGTCTCTTCGCCCGCCCGGGTCCGGCGTCCGGCTTCGGCAAAGGCGATATACCGCCACCAGCAGTCGATATGAATGGGAATGGATGAGGGAATTTCGATACGGAGCCGTTCCTTGAACGGCAGCCTGGTCCCCCACTCCGGCTGTTCGTAGAGAAGGGCGCACTTGCCGGTGGCGTCGACGATGCCGTTACAACTGACGGCGACGGCGGCAAACCGTTCCGGAGACAGCGAATTGGCCTGCATCGCCTCCCGGAAGGCGTCGCCGATGGCGGCCACCGGTTCGCCG
>JAJBTL010000145.1 GCA_020860865.1 Planctomycetota bacterium
ACGCGGGTCGGTCCGGGAAGTGGGCCGCCGCGCCGACCTCGTCGGCAAGCCGGCGGTATTCGGCACGACGGAGCGGTTACTCGCCCAATTAGGCCTCGGCTCCCTGGAGGAACTGCCGCTCCGGAACGAGTTCCAGACCTTCCCCGGGATGGAACCGCCGGTGGAAATGACCCTTATCCAACCCGAAGGCGGTGACGACAACCAGGCCACCGAGACGGAAGTGGAACCGGTCAGCGCCGCCGAAGCCTTGGCCGCCGCCGGCACCGGCCGGGAAGCGGAGGAACCTGCCGCAGACGCCGCGTCCGACGAGTCAAACGACGGCCAACCGATTGACGGCGAGAGCGATGCCGATGGCGATGCCGATAACGATGTCGAAGTCGATGACGTTGGCGAGGATGAGGACGTCGACATCCTGGCCAGCATGGCGAACGGCGATGGCGATGGCGACGACGCGGTCGCGGACGACAGCGCCGCGCCGGACGAAGCGGAACCGGTTATCGAATAGTGGGTAGTTGCCTGGTCGACAGCATAGCTACAACCGACAAGGCGTCACCGTCCGGGAATTTTTGACCTCTCCGCAATTTTACTACGTCTACTACAGGAAGGCCTGCGCGCACGATGTCCCGTCCCGACGCCACCCCGTCCAGTACCGCCACGCCGGAACGCTTGTTGGAGCGTTACCAGGCCGGGGACGACGCGGCGTTCGGGCAGTTGGTCAAACGGTACGAGGACAAATTGTACGGGTATCTTGTCCGCCTCACCGGCGACCCGCATCTGGCCGAGGACGTGTTTTCGGAGACATTCGCCAAAGTGGCGAAAAGCGCCGCCTCCTTCGATGGGCGCTCGACCTTCTCCACCTGGCTTTACCGTATCGCCAGAAACACCGCCTTCGACGAACTGCGCCGGCGCGGCCGGGACAATGCGGTGCAGGTCAACATCGACGATCTGGACAGCCTCAAGCGTGAAGGCGGCGAGACGCCTCTTGAAAAAATGACCCGGGAGGAACTGGGCGAGAAAATCCGCGCCGCCCTTCTCCGCCTGCCCGGCGAACAGCGCGAGGCGTTCCTCCTGAAGGAAGAGGCGGATCTCGATTTCCGGGAAATTGGCGTTGTTCTCGGCTGCGGCCGGGAGACGGCCAAGAGCCGGTTCCGCCTGGCGGTGGGGAAACTGCGGGAGTTGTTGCGATGACTGGCGACCATATCACAGAACCCCTCGATTACCTCTACGAGGAACTGTCGCCGGAAGGCATGGCAGAGGCGCGGCGCCACCTCGCCTCATGCCCGGACTGTCGCCGCGAAATGCGCGCCATCCGGGAGACTGTCAAACTCTATCGGGAAATGCCCCGTCCAACTGCGCCGGACCGCCTCGCCGACCGCGCCGCCGCCGCCGCCCTCGCCGGTCTGGCCCGCCCCGCCGTCGCCCAGGACGCCCGTTCCGCTCCGGCCGAAGCCGCCGCGCCGGCCTCGGACCCGGCGCCGGTCCTTTATCCGCCGCCGCCCCGGACGCCGCTGCCGTATCCCGATATGGAAAAGGAATTCGCCCGCCTGAAGGAAGAAGTGATGCGGGACGCGCCGAAAGGTCTCCGGAGCTGGCTGTTCCACCCGGCTTGGACGGTGGCGGCGTCTGTCATTTTCCTTTGCGCCCTCCTGATGCACCTGTCCCCACGGATGCAGGCGAGCCGGACCATGGTCATCCCGGCCGCGCCGACCCGTTCGGACGAGGCGGCCAGGCAGATACGGCTGCGGGAACGCATTCCGCCGTCCGAGCCCCGGAGCGCGTCGTCGCCGCCGGCCGGCGAGCCGCCACCCATTCTCAGCGAAGCCGAAGCGATCAACCGCCTCGATCTGGAACAGCTTCTTGCCGAGGACGACGAACCGCCGCGCGGCAAATTTACCCTGACCCGCGTCAACCCGACAGCCCTTCTCGAAGACACGCCACAAGAGGCGTCTCTCGATAAAAAGATGGATATCACCGCCACGCCCGGCGGTTGGGTGGCGTCGGGAACCGGCGCGGGGAACGTCGTGGCGTCGCCACCAGATATACCGGTGCCAGCCGCCGCCCTGTCCGTCGAGGCGCCTCAGGCGTCCACCGCCGCCGGGTCCCCGGCGCCGGCACCTAAACCGTCATTGACCGGGACCGCTCCGGCGCAACAACCACCGCGGTCGGAACCGTCCGCCGCCGGTGCCGGCCTCCACTCAGGCGGCGGTGAGGACGGTTCCACGTCGTTGACCCGGGAAACGGGCTCCACTCGCGGCGATATGTCGGCGCCGCCGCCTGCCAGTCTTGCCCCGTCGGTGACGGCATATCACGCCGCATCGCCGGTGGCACCGCCGTCCATGCCCGAAGCCGTAACGCCTCAGGGATTCAGTGCCGGAACCGCCGCCGCCTCGAGCGGCGAGGAAGCGGGACCGGTTGTATCATCGCCGTTGGCGACGGACGGCGACGCGGCGTTTGACGGGTTGATTGTCGATTGGGAAGACATGGAAAACCCGCCGCAGATTGTTCCCCGACCGACGCCTCTCGATGTTCCGGAACGCATCCGCACCCTTGCCGCCCTTGTCGGCGTGCAGATAGCCCACCGCGAATGGGGCGATGCCTGGCGCACCGTCGCCCTGGTCGAAGCTTATGACAAACAGGCGGCGGAAAATCTCCGCTCCCTGGTCCGCACCGCCCAGGATGCCGACCGGGAGGCGGTCCCGGCCGCCACTGCCGACGGAGAGACCTCCGCCGACCAGCCGGCCGCCCTGGACAGCGGAACGGCCTCCCCCGCCGCTCCCAAGGCGGCGACCGGCGACCGGTCCACGGCGACAACCCCGGAGACATCGGAACCGGCGGACGGCCACGGCGATCAGCCGGTCCCTGATCACCCGTTACGGCCGGAAGAGGGTCGGTCCGGCAGGGAGAACGAAGTGCCCGACGCCACCGGTTCATTCTCCGATGCGACATCCGGTGCGGTCGTCGGAGCCGTCAGCTCCGGAGCGGCCGGGTCTCCGGTCCATCGGGAACCGGTTCCCGCGACGAATTCGCCTGCGGGTTCTGTGCCTGCGTCGGGGAAGCCGGGGAAGGATTCGATGTGGCAGGACGTGCCGGTTCCGGCCGTGGCACGCGGCAAGGCTTCGATGATTTCCGAAGACGAACGCGTCGTGCCGCCACCGACGCCGACGGCTCCGCCGTCCGCGTCGGTGGCGGGTGAAAATGGCGCCGCTGTGTGGTCCGGGCCGACCGGCCAAACCGTTCCGTCCGCGCCGCCACCGGTGAACGCCGGGACGCGTGTCACTCCGGTGTATTCGTCCGGGCCAGGCGGGTCGTATGTGGCTGAACCGATAATCATGCCGCCCATCGTGATGGACCCGTCCGGGAGGATGCCCCGGGTGGTTCTTCTCACCCAGGAACAGGCGGCGGAACTGCACGCGGCGGGACGGTTGCAGTACGCGGTGCCGCCGACCGTTATCCCGGCGCCGGAAGTGGCGACGGCGACCGATACGGAACCGGGGACGGCCTCGTTTCTCACGACACCGACGGGCGTAGCCGAAACTGCCCCCCTCCCGCCATCGGCGCCGACCGTTATCCCGGCACCGGAACCGAGGCAGTCAAGCCAGCCCCGGGAGAGGCCGAAGGGATTTTCGACAGACCCGTATGTGCGGGGGTATTGACGGCGGGGCGTCAACCCGGGTGCACGGCAACGCGGTTTTGGCAGTGGTAGTCCATTCCTGGCCGTTGTGGTCCATTCCGGTTTTTACTTTCGATGAATCAAGTGGTGGTAACCGAATCGTCCTGCTATGTGGGATGAGAGAGTACTTTTGGTAAATCCTTTACAAAAAGTCGTGCCTGTAAAAATGAAACGCCGCCGAAGTCATCGAGCGGCAGGTGAGGAACCTATTTTGATTCGTAAAATCCACATTATTACCTTTGGCTGTCAGATGAACAAGCTCGATTCCGAACTTGCCGCCGAGGCCCTGGTCGACGCCGGGCATGTCGTTGTCGACGACGAGTCCGACGCCGACACCGTTGTCTTCAACACCTGTTCTGTGCGGGAACATGCCGAACAGCGCGTCCTCTCCCGCCTGGCCCAACTCCGGGGACGGCGGGAAAGCGACCCGGACTTCCGCCTCGGCATCATGGGCTGTTTTGCCGAACGCGACGGCGAGGAGCTTCTCGGCCGGCTGCCCTATCTCGATTTCGCCCTCGGCACCCGGCAGTTCCTCCGCCTCCCGGAGATACTGGCCGACCTGGACCATGGCGGCGCTGTCCGGGGCCTGTTCGGCGATGCCGATGTGGAACAGCACGGCATCGACCTGGCCCATCCCCGCCAGCGCCACAGCGGGATGCAGGGCTTTGTCTCGGTCATGCGCGGCTGCGACAACTGGTGCAGCTACTGCATTGTCCCGTCCGTCCGGGGCGGGGAAGTGAGCCGTCCGGCCGGGGAAATCGCCGCCGAGGTCAAGGCCCTCGCCCTCGCCGGGGCCAGGGAAGTCACCCTCCTTGGGCAAAACATCGACGCCTACGGCAAGCGGGACGGGACCAGCCTGGCGGCGCTTCTCCGCCGCATCGACGCGGAAGCGACGGCGGATGACGGTCTGGTCCGGCTCCGCTTCGTCACCAGCCATCCCCGGGACATTAGCCGGGAACTGGTGGAAACGGTGGCGGCATTGCCGCGCGTCGCGTCGCATTTCCATATGCCGGCGCAGAGCGGGTCGGATCGGATTCTCCACGCCATGGGCCGGGGCTACGATCGGGCCGGGTACGAAGCGAAGGTGGCGCTTATCTGTGACGTCATCCCGAACGCCGGCATCGCCTCGGACTTCATTGTCGGTTTTCCCGGGGAGACCGACGACGACTATCAGGCCACC
Source organism: Planctomycetota bacterium (assembly GCA_020860865.1). GTDB lineage: Bacteria > Planctomycetota > SZUA-567 > SZUA-567 > SZUA-567 > JAJBSZ01. The sequence goes on from JAJBTL010000145.1 coordinate 4,851, forward strand.
CGGCATCTGGTGGAAACGAGCAACTTCACGAACAGTTTCATTTTCAAATACTCCCCCCGTCCCGGAACCCGGGCGGCCGAGACCATGGCGGACGACGTTCCCGACCTGGAGAAACGCCGCCGCAACAACGACCTCCTTGCCGTGCAGAACGCCGTCAACGAAAGCCGGGGCCGGTCCCTGGTCGGTACGCGCCAGCGGGTGCTGGTGGAGGGCGTGTCCGGCCGCGACGCCCGGCGCTGGCTGGGCCGGAGCGAGGAAAATCTCATCTGCGTCTTTGAAGTTCCGGAAGGGGCGGACTGGACCGGAAAACTTCTCGACGTGGAGGTGGAACGGGCGACGGCATTGACATTGTATTGCCGGCCGCTCGGGCTGGCCTGAAGCGGTTGTCGTTATCTCAAGCAGTTAAAACATGAGTTTGGCCGTTAACAGGGTCTCGCCCAGTGGTATGGAACGAAATCGCATGAGGGAGAGGGCGTGGCTTTATCCGTATTCACGGACCAAAATGCTTTATCCAACGGTACAAGACCTGTCGCGCGACCCGTTAAAGCAGCGCCAACGCCCCCGATATTACCGGGGCGTTGGTGATTACGGATACGGTGACGTTAACGAAGTCAGTAAAATTAACGGAGAAAGCCACTTTGCGCCCGCATATTTTCGCTTTACATTGCCTTAATTGGTTCAAGATCGGCTGGAATGACTAAAATAAACGGCGATAAAAGCATGTAAAGAGAAAGAAATGGTCTGTATTAACAGTAAAAATCCGCTAATGGTTGACAAAGAAACCAGCGTGAACCCTAATCGGTTTAAACTTAACGAATAAGACTAGGAAATGCCTGTAAATAGCGCGTAGTTAACGGACAAAGTTATCAACAAAGCCGGTCGATAGGTGGTTGTCGTGGCTAAATTGTCGATAACCAGTTAACAAACCCGTTAACAAGCCGGTGTCGGCGGAATTTTGTTAAAAAGAAGGCGGTTCCGTCCGGTACTCATGATGCTCTCCGGCGATTCACTTCTGAACAACCCTCTCTCAGAGCGTGTTATTAAATTGTGTATCGTCGTGTCAGACGAGGAAAAAGAGG
>JAJBTL010000434.1:0-2352 GCA_020860865.1 Planctomycetota bacterium
CCCACCCGTTCCGGCAGGTCGCCGAAGGTCCAGGCGTCCATGCCGGTCTTTTCGTAAAACTCCTTGTCCATGGTGTCGAAGGCGCAGCGGGCCGCCACCTTCAGGCTGTCCGCGAGGACGCCGATGTCGCGGCCCTGGCCGACGGTGAGGCCGTTCCGGTCGAGGGCGCGGATGTTCATCCGCATAAAGGCCGGGAGGTCGTCCCGGGACCAGGCGTCGTCCGGGATGCGGACGCCGAGGAGCCGAAACGCCGCGTCGGCGACGGCCTCGCGAAGCGGCTTGTCCGGCGGACCGATACGCTCCACGATGTCGGCGGCGACCTCCGGAATCGGGGTGAGGTCGCGGCGGATCGCCTTCGGAAGATTCCGAAGCATCTCCGCCACCTTGCCGCCAAGAAGGCCGGGGACGAGCCAATCGAGGCGCCATTCCGGGATGTTCGGAAGATCCGCCACCGGCACGGTGACGGTTACCCCGTCCTCCGGGTGTCCGGGCCGGAACCGGTAGGTCAGGGGATAGCGGCGACCGGCGATGTCGAGGGCCGGCGGGAAGCGGTCCGGGGTGATGCCGTCCGGCGGGTTGTCCATGAGGTACTGCCGAGTGAGGAGGAGGAAGCCCGGTTGCTCCTTCTCTTTCGCGAATGCGAATTTGGTCAACGCGCGGTCGTTCGAAATATCCTCCGGAAGTCGTTCATCATAAAACCGATAGATTGCGTCCGGGCTGGCCATGAGCGGTTGCCTGGCCTTGTGGGCGATTTCGGCGACGGACCGGGTGAGGGTGATATTTTCCTGATAAAACGGTAGTTTCGTATGGAGGTTTTCGTCGACGAGAGCCTGGCGGATGAAGATTTCCCGGGCCGCCTTCGGGTCGACAGACCCGTAATGGACGCGCCGGCCTTCGACCACCGGCAGGCCGTAGACTTCGACCTTCTCCCTGGCCCGGACAAACCCGGACCGGACGTCGTAATACGGTTCCGAATACGACCGTTTCGCCAACGGCCCCGCCAGTTCCTCGACCCACAGCGGATCGATTTCGGCAACGCCCCGTCCGAACAGGCGGCTGGTGTCGGCCAATTCCGCCACCACCACCCAGGCCGGGAGCTGGCCCTTCCGCTTGATTTCGGACGGTTGATCGCCTGCCTCCCGGCTGGCCTGGCGGCGTTCCCGGGCGGCCCGGGCCAGGCCGGAGCCGGGCCAGAGGAGGAAGCGGACGCCACGGGCGCCCTGGTAATCGCCGTCGTCGGACCGTTTGCCGACCCGGCCGAGGAGGCCGGAGAGGATGGCCTTGTGGAGGCGGGCATAGCCGCCGTCCTTGTCGCCGGCGAGGGCGCGGTCGTCCCGGACGTCGCCCTTTTCCGCCAAGCTGGCCATGATTTCGCCGGCCTGGCGGTGGATATCCCGCCACTCCTGCATACGGAGGTAGTTCAGGAAATTCTGGCGGCAGAATTTCCGCGCCTGCGATTTCGACGGCAGCGTCTTCAGGGCGTCGTCGTAGAATTTCCACAGTTCGAGCCAGCCGAGAAAATCGGATTTCGGATGGAGGAAGCGTTTATGCGCCGCCTCGGCCTCGCCCTTCTTGGCGGACGGCCGTTCGCGCGGGTCTTGAATCGACAACATGCCGACGATGATAAGGGCCGGTTCGAGAGCGCCGTGCTTTCTTGCCTCCAGGAGAATCCTGGCGAAGCGCGGCTCCACCGGCAGGTTTGCCATGCGGCGGCCGTGACGGGTGATTTCCCGCCGATCGTCGAGGGCACCGAGTTCGGCCAGTTCGCGGTAGCCTTCCTGGACCCGTGACGGCTGCGGCGGATCGAGGAAGGGGAAGTCCTCCACCGGCCCGAGGCCGAGGTGGCGAAGGCGGAGGATGACGGAAGCGAGGGAGGCGCGGCGGATTTCCGGATCGGTGAATTCGGGTCGCTTCAGATAATCCTCTTCCGAATAGAGCCGGATGCAGAGACCTGGGGCGACACGGCCGGCGCGGCCTTTCCGCTGCTCGGCCGAGGCCCGGCTGATTTTTTCAATCTGCAACCGTTCCACCGAGGCGCGGTCGGAGACGCGTTTCATCCGGGCCAGACCGCTGTCGATGACGGCGCGGACGGCCGGGATGGTGAGGGACGTTTCCGCGACATTGGTCGACAGGATAATTTTCCGCCGCTCCGTTGTCTGAAATACCCGCTGCTGCTCTTCCGGGGTCAACCGGGAATAAAGGGGGAGGATAAGGCAGTCCCGGGGGCCTGACCGGACAAGGGTGTCGGACGCTTCACGGATGTCGGCCTCGCCCGGGAGAAAGACGAGGATGTCGCCGTGCGGCAGTTCCCGAACGACCTCCTCGACGGCGTGGAGGATCATGACGTCGAGG
>JAJBTL010000434.1:2362-5900 GCA_020860865.1 Planctomycetota bacterium
TCGAGGTCCGGGTCGTCGTCGTCGCCGTCGGCCGGCGGCAGGGAGCGGACGTCCACCGGGTAGGCCCGGCCCTCGAGAGTGATGGCCGGACAGTCGTCAAAATAGGCGCTGAACCGGTCGACGTCGAGGGTGGCGGAGGAGACGATAAGGCGGAAATTCGGACGTTCCGGCAGGATGCGGCGGATGCAGCCGAGGAGGAGATCGGTGTCGAGGTTGCGCTCGTGGGCTTCGTCGAGGATGACGCAGTCGTAATTGAGAAGGAGCGGATCGCGGCGGAGTTCGGCGAGGAGAACGCCGTCCGTCATAAACTTCACGAGAGTTGTCGGCCGCGTCTTATTGAAGAACCGCATCTGGAACCCGACGGCATCGCCGAGGACGGCGCCCGTTTCCTTGGCGAACCGGGTCGCGACGGACATCGCCGCCAGCCGCCGGGGCTGGGTGACGCCGACGAGGCCGGAAGCGCCGAGGCCGAGTTCGAGGCAAATTTTCGGTAACTGGGTGGTCTTCCCGGACCCGGTCGAGCCGGCGATGATGGTGACCTGGTTGTTCCGGATCGTTTCCTTTATTTCGTCCACCCGGGGAGCGATGGTCAGTTCGGCCGGATAATCGAGGATGAGCTTTTGCCCGGCCCGGCTGTCCCGGAGATCTTTCGAGCGGACGAAGGCGTCCCGGAGGCGCGTGGCGGCGTCGTGGTCCGACGGGCGCGGTTTTTTCAGTTGTTCCAAACGGACGGCGTCGCGGCCGAGACGCGGTCGGTCACGCAGCATGACGTCGTTTATGCCCGCGAGGACATCGCGGGCGATGGCCCGGACGTTGACGGCAGGGATGGTTTCGACTGTTTCCGGTTGGGTCATGGTGCCTTCATTATCGATAAGAGTGACAGGTGGTGACCAGATTGAGACTGTACCGATTGCCGCCGCCGGCCTCCGAAAAAAACGCGTCATCCCGGAAACGCTGTCCCGGGATGACGCCTCGAGTATACACGGAGAACCGCTACTCCGCCAGATGATGTCGCCGTCGACTCCTACGCAGTCTGCTGATCGCCCTTTTTCAGGCGGACGCTGACGCTGGTCGGCCGCTTTTCCTTTTGCTTCATGTTGCTGTTCCGGATGTCCATCCGCCGGATCTTGCCGCTGGTGGTTTTCGGCAGCTCGTCCACAAAGTCGACGACGCGGGGATATTTGTACGGCGCCGTCACTTTCTTGACGTGGTCCTGGAGTTCCTTTTTGAGTTCGTCCGACGGCGACCAGCCCTTCGCCAGGACGACGGTGGCCTTGACGACCTGCCCCCGGACCGGGTCCGGGACGGCGGTGATGGCGCACTCGACCACGGCCGGGTGGGTGAGGAGGGCCGAGTCCACCTCGAACGGGCCGATCCTGTAGCCGGAACATTTGATAACGTCGTCGTTCCGGCCGACAAACCAGAAATAGCCGTCTTCGTCGCGCCAGGCCATGTCGCCGGTGGAATAGGTGCCTTCCGGCCAGCTCTTGGCCATGGCGTCGGCGTCCTTGTAATACTCGCGGAACAGGCCGGTCGGATGGGCCTTGTCCGTGTTTTTGACAACGATGGTGCCGACGATGCCGTCTTCACACGAATCGCCGTTTTCATCGATGAGGTCGATGTTATACAACGGCGACGGCTTGCCGGTGGAGCCGGGCTTGACCGGAAACCATTCGAAATTGGCGAGAATGACGCTCGTTTCCGACTGGCCGAAGCCTTCCGTAATGGGGAGGCCGGTCGCTTCGAGGAAGCGCTCATACACTTCCGGATTCAGCGGCTCGCCGGCGGTCTCGGCGTGCTTGATACTGGAAAAATCGTACTTGGACAAGTCTTCCTGGATGAGGAACCGGTACACCGTCGGCGGGGCGCAGAAGGTGGTGATTTTCAACCGGTCCATCGTTTTCAGGAGGTGGAGCGGGGTAAACTTGTCCGTGTCGTAGGCGACGATGACGGCGCCACAGACCCACTGGCCATAAATCTTGCTCCAGCCGAACTTGGCCCAGCCGCTGTCCGCCATGACGAGGTGAAGGCCGCCGTCCTCGATATGCTGCCAATAATGGGCGGTGACGATATGGCCGAGGGGATAGGTGAAGTCGTGGAGAATCATCTTCGGCATGCCGGTGGTGCCGGACGAGAAGTAGATGAGCATGCCGTCCCGGGCCATGCTGGCCTGGTCGCCGGGCGGGCGGGTCCAGTCCTCGGAGGCCGCGTCGAGGTCGGCCCGCATGGAGCGCCAGCCGTCCGGGATGTCCGACCCGAGGATACTGGTGATGAGGGTCGGGCTGCAGGTCGGCTTGGCGGCGTTGACGGCCTTGACGATTTCCGGGTCGTCGGCGGCGCAGATCATTTTGATGTCGGCGGCGTGACAGCGGTAGGCGATGTCCTTGGCGGTCAACTGGTACGTCGCCGGGATGACGATGGCCCCGGCCTTGTGGAGGCCGATCATGCTGAACCACACTTCCGGACGCTGTTTCAGCATCAGGAGGACGGTGTCCCCTTTTTTAATCCCGAGGGACGAAAACATGTTGGCCGCCTTGTCGGACCAACGCTTGACGTCTCCGAACGTGTAGCGCTTTTCCTCGTCCGCGTCGTTGACCCAGACCAGGGCGGGTTTTTCCGGGGACTCTACAGCCCAGGCGTCGACGACATCATACCCGAAGTTGAAGTTGTCGGGGTAGTCGACGCGATAGTTCTCCTTGAAATCCTCATAGCTGTCGAAGTCAATCCGAGGCAAAAACCGTTCAATCATGACAAGCCCTCTAATCTGGGTAAATCGCCTTCCGCCGCGATTTTCGTGGTTATAAAATGTAATCCGCTAAAACGGAGCCTTCCCACCACCGGCAGCCCGGCGGAGGGGTGTGACGGCGGTGTGTAACGATAGTTTATTCGTTAATTACGGTAAGGAACTTGGCTACGGGGGTTACCGCGCGCTGACCGTGCGGGAATACCGGGTTGAAGTAGATGCTGTCGCCGGCGTCGAGGGAGAATTCCCGCTTGCCGATGACCACCTTGACGGTGCCTTCGAGGACGTAATTGAATTCCTGGCCGCCATGGAAGATGAGTTCGGCCTCGTCCGTGTGGGAGAGGGTGACGATCATCGGGTCCATGTCGCGGTGTTTGAAGTTGAAGGCGAGGGCCTGGAAGGAATAGCCGGCATAGCGCTCGACCTTGATGCCCTGGCCTTTCCGGACGATGGTGTAGTCGTCCATCCGGGGGGTGTCCCCGGTAAGGAGCACGGTGGGGTCGACGCCGAATTCGGTCGCCAGTCCATAAAGGACGCCAATCGGTATATCGGCCTCGCCCTGTTCGTAGGTGTTGTAGGTGGCGACATCAATGCCGACCTGTGCGGCGGCGTGTTCGGGCGTCACGTCCAGGATTTCCCGGAGTTCCTTGATGCGGGCGCTGATTTGGGCAATTTGCTTGTTCATCACCACGGCAATCAACCGACTTCCCGTTCGGGCCCGGGCGGGCCATGCCAAACACACAATCCACGCCTTCCCACGGGAAGGCTGTCCACGTACGATATAAAGTATAATGA